>JAAYVT010000509.1 GCA_012517025.1 Phyllobacteriaceae bacterium
AACTTCGCCTCGGTGATGGCGCAGCTGATCCAGTCCACCTACCAGCGCATGCAGAACCAACAGAGCACGCTGCAGTCGAGCCTGCTCTCCTCGATCGACACCGCCGCCTGATCTCCCCACACACTCCCCGGGCGGACGGAAAGAGGCGGGATCCCCTCCCCAGGGGTCCCGCCTCTCGTCGTTCGGTCGGTGGTGCGGCGTTCAGTCGGCGCTCAGCGCTCGATCTGGGAGACGTCGCGCACCGCACCTTTGGCGGCCGAGGTCGCCATCGCGGCGTAGGCGCGCAGTGCCGCCGAGACCTTGCGGGCGCGCGGCGCGGCCGGCTTCCAGGCGTCCTTGCCCTTCGCCTCCATGGCGGCGCGACGGGCGGTGAGCACCTCGTCGGAGACCATCAGCTCGATGGTGCGGGCGGGAATGTCGATGCGGATGCGATCACCGGCCTCGACCAGACCGATGGCGCCGCCTTCCGCCGCTTCCGGCGAGGCGTGACCGATCGACAGGCCCGAGGTGCCGCCGGAGAAGCGGCCGTCGGTCAAGAGCGCGCAGGCTTTGCCGAGGCCCTTCGACTTCAGATAGCTGGTCGGATAGAGCATCTCCTGCATGCCCGGGCCGCCCTTCGGACCCTCGTAGCGGATGACGACGACGTCGCCCGCCTTCACCTCGCCGCCGAGGATGCCGGCGACCGCCGCGTCCTGGCTCTCGAAGATCTTCACCTCGCCTTCGAACTTCAGGATCGACTCGTCGACGCCGGCGGTCTTCACGATGCAGCCGTCGAGAGCGATGTTGCCGAAGAGGACCGCGAGGCCGCCGTCCTTGGAATAGGCGTGCTCGGCGGAACGGATGACGCCCTTCGCCCGGTCGACGTCGAGGTCGTCCCAGCGACGGGCCTGCGAGAAGGCGGTGATCGACGGCACGCCGCCGGGGGCGGCACGATAGAACTCGGCCACCTTCGGGTCGTTCGAGCGCATCACGTCCCAGGTCTCGATGGCGGTCTTCAGCGACGGCGCGTGGACGGTCGGCAGGTCGGTGGTGAGGAGCCCGGCGCGGTCGAGCTCGCCGAGGATGCCGAAGATGCCGCCGGCGCGGTGGACGTCCTCCATGTGGACGTTCGAGACCGCCGGCGCGACCTTGCACAGGCAGGGCACGCGGCGCGACAGCCGGTCGATGTCGGCCATCTGGAAGTCGACGCCCGCCTCCTGGGCGGCGGCGAGGAGATGCAGCACCGTGTTGGTCGAGCCGCCCATGGCGATGTCGAGGGTCATGGCGTTCTCGAAGGCCGCGAAGCTCGCGATCGAGCGCGGCAGCACGCTCTCGTCGTTTCCTTCGTAGTAGCGCTTGCAGAGGTCGACGATCAGCCGGCCGGCCTCGCGGAACAGGTGCTCGCGATCGGCGTGGGTGGCGAGAGTCGAGCCGTTGCCGGGCAACGACAGGCCGAGCGCCTCGGTCAGGCAGTTCATCGAGTTCGCGGTGAACATGCCCGAGCACGAGCCGCAGGTCGGGCAGGCGGAGCGCTCGTAGGACTTCACGTCGGCGTCGGAGACCTTGTCGTCGGCGGCGGCGATCATCGCGTCGATCAGGTCGACCGACTTGGTGTCGCCGGTGGAGAGCAGCACCTTGCCGGCCTCCATCGGGCCGCCGGAGACGAACACCGCCGGGATGTTCAGCCGCAGCGCCGCCATCAGCATGCCGGGAGTGATCTTGTCGCAATTGGAGATGCAGACCATGGCGTCGGCGCAGTGGCCGTTGACCATGTATTCGACCGAGTCGGCGATGAGATCACGCGAGGGCAGCGAATAGAGCATGCCGTCGTGGCCCATGGCGATGCCGTCGTCGATGGCGATGGTGTTCATCTCCTTGGCGACGCCGCCGGCCTTCTCGATCTCGCCGGCGACGAGCTGGCCGAGGTCCTTGAGGTGGACGTGGCCGGGGACGAACTGGGTGAAGGAGTTCACCACCGCGACGATCGGCTTGCCGAAATCCCCCTCCTTCATGCCGGTGGCGCGCCACAGGCCACGGGCGCCGGCCATGTTGCGGCCGTGGGTGGAGGTGCGGGAGCGATAGGCGGGCATGGGAAGGTCCCCTCGGATGGCGGCACGGGCGGCCGCGCGGTCTTCGTTCGTGGGTCCGATCACATAGCGGGTTCGCCGGGTCGAGACCAGTCGCGAATTCCCGGAAACCGTCGGCGCGCCCTCACTCGCCCGTGACCGAGAACTTCGCCGACAGGGTCGCGGTCGAGGACCCGCCGACGAAGGCCTCGAACGGGCCGGCTTCGAGCACCGGGCGGCCAGCGTCGTCGTGGAAGGCGAGATCGGCGACCGGCACCGCGAGCGCGACCCGCTTGGTCTCGCCGGGGGCGAGATC
>JAAYVT010000510.1 GCA_012517025.1 Phyllobacteriaceae bacterium
CCGCCGGGCGCCGCCGCCGGACCGGGGGAGGGGGAACCGGCGGCCGGCGATCCGCCGTGCCCCGCCGTCTCTGCGACCGCCGGCGGCGACTTCGCACCCGCTCGCCGAGACCGCGTGACCTCGGCGTTCGCGTCGTGAGGCTTGCGGCGCTTCGTGTCCGGCGGCCGCTTTCGCGGCGGCGGGTCGGGACGGGGCGGCGGCGGTGGCGCGATCGCCGGTTCGGCGACCGGTGCCGACGTCTCGGGGACGGAGGGGGCGGTCGGAGGCGGGGTCGGCGGCGAGACCGGCGGTTCGGCCGGGGTGTCCGGGACGGGTTCCGGATCCGGGACGGCGGCTGTTTCCGGCGGCGCGGTCTCCGGCGGCGCGATCTCCGGCGGCGTGGCCTCCGGGGCGGTCGTCGAGGTCGTCTCCGGCGCGTCCGTGCCGGTCGCCGGTCCGCCCGCCTCGGCGCTTCCCTCGGAGATCGTCTCGACTTCGACGGCACGTTCGATGCCGACGGTCTCGCCCCGTCCCGTCGTCACCGCCGCGACGGTGAGCAGCGCGACGGCGTGGACGGCGACCGAGGCGATCAGAAACGTCGCGTGCCGCCGGCTGCCCGCGGGTGAAGCGGAGGCCTGCGGCTCCGCTGCGTGTCCCTCGCGCCTCAAGGTGCGGCCCCGTCGCGTGCGCCCTGCGGCGCCGGCGGGACGGCGCTCGTCACCAGCCCGATCCGGTTCGCGCCGCCGACGGCGAGCGCGTCGAGCACCCCGACCACAAGCCGATAGGGCGCCGATCCGTCTGCCCGCAGGCGGATCGGTCGGCTCCGATCTTCGCCGAGATGCGCGGCGACCGCCTCGGCGATACGTTCCGCCGTCGTCTCCTCGCCGTCGACGGTGAGGCGCCCGTCGGCGCCGATCGCCACGATCACCGCCACCGGCGTCGGCAGCGGCGCGGCGGCGCGCGCCTTCGGCAAGTCGACGTGGAACCCGGCCGCGAGCATCGGCGCGGTGACCATGAAGATCACCAGCAGCACCAGCATGACGTCGACCAGCGGCGTCACGTTGAGGTCGGCACGAGCGCGTTCGAAGACGTCTGGCGGCATCGGGCGGCGGCGCCTCATGAGCCGCCATCCTCGCCGGCCTCGACCGTCTCGCCGATCCAGCCGTCGAACTCGACGGTGAGCCGCGCGAAAGCGGCGCCGAGACGGTTGAAGCCGACCGAGGCGGGGATGGCCGCCGCCAACCCCCAGGCGGTCGCCGCCAGCGCCTCGGCGATGCCCGGCGCGACCGCGGCGATGCTGGTGTCCTGCGCCGCGCCGAGACTGCCGAAGCTCGCCATGATGCCCCAGACGGTGCCGAAGAGACCGACGAAGGGCGACGTCGCGGCGATCACCGCGAGGTCGGCGAGCCCGCGCTCGGCGGCGAGCACGAGATCGCGCGCGCCGCGCGTCATCGCGTCCTCGCAGGCGGCGCGGCGGGTCTCGTCGGCGACGTCGTCGCCGCGTCCCCACGCCCGCCGCCCCGCCGCGATCAGCGGCGTCAGGACGGCGGCGACGCCGTCGCCCCTCCGTGCCGCCCGCACTGCACGGGCCAACCGGCGATGCGCCAGCCAAGTCTCGCCGATCGCCGCCCAGCTGCGGACGGAGGCGGCGAGGAGAACGATCATCACGCCCTTGCCGACCGGTCCGGCGGTCAGAAACAGCGTCCAG
>JAAYVT010000511.1 GCA_012517025.1 Phyllobacteriaceae bacterium
CGGTTCGGGCTTCCGCGGCGCCGCCGCGACCGGAATCGGCCGAGGTTCGGGCTCGGGTTCCGGCTCGACCGGCTCGTCCGCCTCCGGTTCGGCGGCCGACGCCTCGGCGTCCTCGGCGAAGGCGACGTCGGAGGCCTCGACCAGACCTTCCACCATCGGCGGTTCGTCGCTCTCGGCGGCGTCCTCGGCGAGATCCTCGGTCAGATCGAGAACCTCCTCCTCGTCCGCCGGTTCCGGCTCGTCGGCGGTGGCGAACAGCTTGTCGAGATCTTCTTCGGAGATCGTCTCGCCCTCGGACGGCTCCGGGCCGGTCGCCACCTTCTCTTTGGGAGCGGTGTCTTCGTCCGCGATGATCCTGCGGATCGACGCCAGGATCTCCTCCATCGAGGGTTCCTGAGCTTGCGCCTTGGCCATGGACAGTCTCCGACGTCTACGCGACTCCGACGCCCGGACACCGACATCCTGCGGTGTTCGACGACGGGGCCACTATAGATGGATCGAAGGCCGTCGAAAACGCGTCGACCCCCGGGATCGCGAGTTATCCCCGGCGACGTCGCCGCGACTCAGCGTCCGTCGGGCGTCCTGAGGCCGATCCACTTGTCGCGCACCGCTTCGGCGTGGGCCTCGGCATTGTAGATCGTCGCCTTGAGCTTCATGTGGTCGATGTCGAGTCGCCCGACCGCGGCGGCGAGCTGGAACGAGCCGACCACCCGCGACCGCTCGGCGTTGACCAGATTCGACCGCGCCGTGATCAGCGTGGTCTGCTGGTTGAGCACGTCGAGGGTGGTGCGCTGACCGACCCGCTGCTCCTCGATGACGCCGTTGAGGGCGAGCTGCGAGGCGTCCACCTGCGCCTTGTAGGCCTCGATCGAGGCGTTCGCCGCCTGCAGCATGCCCCAAGCGGAGACGACGTTGGCGCGCACCTGATCGCGCGCCAGATCGACCTGCAGCCGGGCCGCGCCGAGCTGCTCCTTGGCTTGGCGAATCTTGGCGTATTCGCCGCCGCCCTGGTAGATCGGCACCGTCAGGTTGAGCGACACCGAGGCGTTGTTGAGCGTCTTGTACGACGGATTGTCGAAGGCCCGCGAGGCGGTGCCCTGCGCCGACAGCTGCGGCAGCAGCGCGCCCTCGAGATACTTCACGTTGTGCACGGCGACGTCGATGTTGTGCACGCCGGCGAGAATGTTCGGGTTCTCGCTCTGCGACGCGGTGACCGCCGCCTCCATCGACTTCGGCATCAGCTTGTCGACCGCCGAGCCGCCGCCGAGCTTGCCCGGATCCTTGCCGATCACCTGCCGGAAGGTGGCGCGCGAGGCGTTGAGCTGCGCCCGCGCCGCGTTGAGCTGCGACACCGCCAGCTGATAAGAGGCCTCGGCCTGGGCGACGTCGGTGTTGGTGCCCTCGCCGACGTTGAAGCGGTCCTTGGCGGCACGCACCTGCTCGGCCAGGAACTTGACGTTGCTCTCCTGCAGACCGACCAGCGCGGTGTCGCGGATCACGTCCATGTAGGCGGTGGCGGCGGCGAGCAGGACCGAGGTCTCGGTCGAGCGCAGCACTTCGCGCTGGGCGCGGATCGCCGCCTCGGCCTGATTGATGCCGGCGGTGATCTGACCGCCGGTGTAGAGCGGCTGCACCAGCTGGATGCCGAAGTTGGTCGGCGTGTTGTAGAAATCGACGTTCACGCCGCCGTTGGAATAGTTCTGATAGCCGTAGGCGGTGTAGGACCGCCCCACCGACGCCGAACCGTTGATCTTCGGCCGCGCCGCGCCGAGCGCGATGCCCATGCCCTCGTCGGCCGCGCGCGTCTGGGCGCGCGCGGCGTTGAGCTGCGGATTGTTCGAATAGGCGAGCGCCAGCGCTTCCGTCAGCGACTGCGCCGAGACCGAGCTCGTTTGCCACGCGAGCCCGAGAAGACCGACGAAGCCGAAGACGACCGAACGACTCATCACCACGACGAAACTCCCCGAGTCCGACAGACGAATCGGCGGCGCGCTCTCATCGCCGACCGTACGCGAATGTCTTAACGAACATTCAAAAGCTCTGAAACGCAAATGCCGAGCGTCGCTCGGCACCCTCTCGCCCACGCATTTCACCGGAGCTGAGGCCGAAGCGCAACAGCTCGCGCCGCGAACTTCCGTGTCGGAAGTCGCGGCCGATCGCCCTCCCCGCGAACGCGGCGAGGGCCGACGGCGTCGCCTCAGAGGGCGAAGACGGCCGGGCGGGCGAAGCCGGGCAGCAGGTGGCCGGGCAGATTGAACGCCGGACGCGGCGACAGCTTGCCGGCGGCGCGCACCGCCACGGTGGCGAGCGCCGAATTGCCTTCGCCCTCGACGTAGACGAGGCGTCCGAATTCGCCGACCTGCGCCACGATCGCCTCGGGCACCTCTTCGACCGCGCCGTCGAACAGCACCAGATCGTAGGGCGCGCCGGCGGCATGACCGGCGGTGAGCGGCCCGCTCACCACCTCGATCGCCGGATTGCCGGCGAAGGCCGCCCGGGCGATGCCGGCGAGCTCGGCGTTCTCCTCGAGCACCACCACCGAGGCGCCGAGTTCGGCGACGATCGCGGCGGTGTAACCGGTCGCCCCGCCGACGATCAGCACCTTTTCGCCGGCCTGCGGGCGGGCGAGCTGCACCAGCTTGGCGAGCTGCGCCGGCTGCATCGAGCGGCGTCCGCCGCCGAAGTCGATCGGGCGGTCGAGATAGGCGAGATCCTGCATCGCCGGCGGCACGAAGGCCTCGCGGCCGACCGTCAGGAAGGCGGCGAGCACGCCGTGATCGGTCACGTCGACGGTGCGAATCTGGTTGTCGACCATGGTCCTGCGCTGAATGGCGAAATCGGCCATCGCTTCCCCCGCTCGTCTGGCGTCTCGTCGCGGCCGCCGGGGCCGTCCGGTTTCCCTTAATCCGTGGACCGGGACGAGACAATAGGAACCTTCGCACCGCGATCACCGGAGGAGACGGGAACCGCCCCCGGTTTGCGACCGATCAAGGTGACGCGGCGACGCGGGATCCATCATCGCCGCAGGGGAAACGACGCCGACGGAACCTGCGGCGACCGGGAGAACGACGTGACCGAAGCGAAATCGACCACCCGCCGTTGGATCTCGCACGTCGTCCGGGCGTTCGCTGCCCTCGCCGCCGTGGGGTTGGTCGGCTTCGCGGCTCGTCCGCTGCTGTTCGGCCCGGAGATCCGGGTGGTGCGCCCGATGCGCGGCGACGTGGTGCGCGACGTGGTGGCGACCGGCCGCATCCTCGCCCCCTTCCGGGTC
>JAAYVT010000512.1 GCA_012517025.1 Phyllobacteriaceae bacterium
GAGAAGAAGATGACCGAGGACTTCGAGAAGAAGTACGGTCAGCCGCCCTCGGACAAGACGTGGTCGGGTTGGATCGGCATGCGGGCGCTGCTCGAATCGATCGAGGCCGCCAAGTCCACCAAGCCGCAGGACATCGTCACGGCGTTGGAAAAGTGGCAGAACACCGAAGGCAAGTTCCCGTTCTACTTCCGTGAGTGGGACCATCAGATGGTCCGTCCGGCGGTGATCGTGCAGGTCAAGAAGCAGATCTCCGACAAGTGGAACTACTTCGACGTCCTGAAGAACACTTCGGACACGATCGCCGACACCGAAAAGGCGTTCGGCACGAAGGAAGAGATCGGCTGTTCGATGCCGGCCCTCTGATCCGCGTTTCGTCGTCAATCACGTCCGCAGGTGTCGAACATGCTCGACATACTCGTCAGTCAAGTGGCGAACGGTCTCGTGCTGGGATTCGTCTACGTCCTGATCGCCGTCGGCTTGTCGATCACATTCGGCCTCCTCGGTGTGATCAACTTCGCGCACGGCGCCTTCTTCGCGCTCGGCGCTTATTTCGCCTGGCAGATGTTCCACTGGTTCGGCTGGAGCGCGGTGATCCTGGCGCCGCCTCTGGTCGGGCTCGTCGGCATGCTCGTGGAGGCGACGATCATCCGCCGCCTCTACGGCAAGGAACCGCTGCTGAGCCTGATCGTCACCTTCGCCCTCGCGCTCCTGATCGAGGCGGTGATCCGCCTCGTCTGGGGGGCCGACGGCAAGCCGTTCAATCCGCCGCCGATTTTCGCCGGCATCGTCGAATTCGGGCCGCTGCTCATAACGCAATACCGCGTCGCGGTGCTGGGGGCGACGGTGGCGACGCTGCTCGGTCTGTGGGCCTTCCTCGCCTGGACGCCCTATGGCCGCATCCTGAGAGCCGGCAGCCGCGATCCGGAGATGGTGGAATTGCTCGGCATCAATCTGCCGCGCGTGCTCACCGCCGTGTTCGGCCTGGGCTGCGCACTCGCCGCCATCGCCGGGGTGCTCGCCGCGCCTTTGTGGACGGTGTCGCCGTCGATGTCGGCCAACGCCGTCATGCCCGCCTTCGTGGTGGTGGCGATCGGTGGTCTCGGCTCCTTCCTCGGGGCCGTCGTCGCCGGGCTCGCCGTCGGGGTCGTCACCTCGGTGACGATCCAGTTCTGGCCCGAGGCTGCCGCCGCGTCGATGTACGCGCTGATGTTCGCGATCATGTTGCTCAGGCCGCGCGGTCTGTTCGGCGAGCGCTGGGAGCGTTTCGAATGAAGGTCTCTTCTCCGTCCATGCGCGGTCTCGCCCACCCGATCGTGGTCGCCGCCGTCGCTCTCGTCGTCGGCTCCGGCGCGGCCCTGGCGATCGGCATGCCGATCCATCGCATCACTCAGATCGCGATCTACACGCTCTACGGCGCCGGCGTGAACTTCCTCATCGGCTATCTCGGGCTGGTGCCCTTCGGCGCCTCCTTCTTCTTCGGCTGCGCGAGCTATGCCGTCGCCATCCTCGGCGGCATGGTCGCCGGCGGCAACGAGGTCACCGATCTGCTCGTCGCCGTGGCCTTCTCGGTGGTGCTGACGGCGTTCGTCGGCGCCGTCATCCTGCGCCGGCGCGGCCTCTACTTCTCGCTGTTGACGCTCGCCTGTTCGCAGATCGCCTTCGAGGTCGCCTACAAGTGGACGGCGGTCACCGGCGGCGAGAACGGGCTGCAGAACGTCGACCGGCCGCTGTTTCCCTCCGCCGTCGGCTTTCACATGTTCACGCTGGCGGTGGTGCTCGGGGTGTTGTGGCTGCTCTGGCGTACCGCCCATGCGCCGCTCGGCCGCGTCATGCAGGCGCTGCGCGACAACGAACAGCGTGTGGCGAGCCTCGGCTACGACACCTATCAGACCAAGCTCGTCGCAGTCGTCGTCGCGGGCGCCGCGATCGGTGTGGCGGGCGGTCTGATGAGCCTCCTGCTGCAGGGCGTCTACGCCAACAACCTCAATTGGGCGCATGCCGGCGATCCGGTGCTGATGGCGGCGCTGGGCGGCGTCCATCACTTCCTCGGACCGCTGTGGGGCGCGGGCCTGTTCATCCTGCTCGAGGACCGCCTGTCGGCGATCACCGAAAACTGGTGGCTGTTCTTCGCGCCGATCATCATCGCCTTCGCGCTGTTCTCGCACGAAGGCGTGCAGGGGATCTTTCTGCGCCTGTTCGGTCGCAGCGATCGCTGGACGCTCACCCGCTCCGGCATTCCGGCCCGCCCGGCGACGATCCCGACCTATGTTCCGGCGGTCGCGGCGACGGACGCGGACGGACGTCCGATCCTGAGCGTGCGCGATCTCTCCAAGAGCTTCGGCTCGATCGTCACCCAGAGCGGCATCTCGCTCGACGTCGGCCGCGTCGGTCTGCACAGCCTGATCGGTCCGAACGGCGCCGGCAAGACGACGTTCTTCAACCTGCTCACCGGTGTGCTCGGGCCGGACGGCGGAGAGATCCTCTTCGACGGGCGCTCCGTCGTCGGTCTGGCGCCGCATCGCCGGGCCCGGCTCGGCATCGCCCGGTCGTTCCAGATCCTGTCGGTCTTCCCCAATCTCACCGCCTTCGAGAACGTGCGCGTCGCGGTGCAGGCGGCGGACGGCCAGTGGTTCGGCCTGTGGCGCGACGCCCATGCCGACGAAGGCTCCAATCTCCGTGTGTGGTCGCTGCTCGATGCGGTCGGTCTCGCCGACCGGGCGGGTGAGATCTGTTCCTCGCTCTCCCACGGCGAGAAGCGTCTGCTCGAGATCGCGGTGTCGCTGGCGACCCGCGCCCGGCTTCTGCTTCTCGACGAACCGCTCGCGGGACTGGCCGAATCCGACCGCAAGGTCGTCGGTGCCCTCATTCGCCGGCTCGCCGACAGCCATGCCGTGTTCCTGATCGAACACGACATCGACCGGGTGCTCGCCATGTCGGACCGCATCACCGTGCTCCATCAGGGGCGGTTGATCGCCGACGGCGCACCCGCCGAGGTCGCCGGCCATCCCGAGGTGATCGCCGCTTATCTCGGCGCCGGCCACGGGGCCGTCCCGGCCGAGGCGCCGAGCCCGGTCGAAATCGTACCGGCACGGGCGGCGGCGGTCGAACCCCGTCCGCTGCTGGTGATGGAGGGCGTTTCTGCCGGCTACGGCGGCGGCACCGTTCTCGACGGGCTCGATCTGACCGTCGGCACCGGCGAGGTGGTGGCGCTGCTCGGGCGCAACGGCGTCGGCAAGACGACGGCGTTGCGGGCGATCACCGGCGTCCTGTCGCCGTCGGCCGGACGCATCGCCTTCGAGGGTACCGAAATCGGTCACCTGCGTCCCGACGCGATCAATCGGCTCGGCATCTCGCTGGTGCCGGAGGGGCGCCGCCTCTTTCCGAACCTCACCGTCGCCGACAACCTGAAACTCGCCGCCCGTCCGGGTGGGGCCTCGCTCGAGGAAATCTACGATCTCTTCCCGCGCATCGCCCAACGGCTGAAGTCGCGCGGCGAGCATCTGTCGGGCGGGGAACGGCAGATGGTGGCGATCGCACGCGCGCTGATGGTGCCGAGCCGACTGATCCTGCTCGACGAACCCTTCGAAGGGCTCGCGCCGGCGGTCGTCCTGGAAGTGCGCTCGGCGGTCGCCCGGCTGACGGCGCGGGCGAGCCTGGTCATCGTCGAGCATCACGCCGAGAGCGTCCTCGCCATGGCCGATCGTGCCTACGTGCTGGTCAACGGACGTGTCGCCTGGGGCGGGGCCGCGCCGGTGCTCGCCGCCGATCGCGCGCTGCAGGAGCGACTGCTCGGCATCGTCAAGGGGGTGGACGACGCCCCGATGAGCCGGAGGGCCTGAGAATGCGTGCGCATTCGATCGACGTCACGCCCCGCCTCCGGCCCGCCCCGGCGCATGCCGCCGGCTTCGAAGAGAGAAAGTCCGCCGCATGAGCACCATCCTCGTCACCGGCGCCGCCGGTCTCCTCGGGCGTCACGTCGTCAGCGAACTCCTCGCCCACGGTCACGCCGTGCGTGGTCTCGACCGGCGCACGGCCGAGGAGCCGATCGACTGGGTCGTCGGCGACGTGACCGACGCGGCGGTGGTCGCGTCCGCCGTCGCCGGGGTCGACGCGGTCTTCCACGTCGCCGCCGTGCCCAACATCTGGTCGGGCGACGGCGAGACGATCATGCGGGTCAACGTGATGGGCACCCACACGGTGCTCGCGGCGGCCGAGGCGGAGGGGATCATGAGGCTCGTCTTCTGTTCGAGCGATTCCGTCGCCGGCTACACGGTCAAGGAAGGGCGGATGCTGCCGCCCCGCTTCGCGCCGCTCGATCTCTCGCATCCGTTGCTGGCGACCGACCCCTATGCGGTCTCCAAGGTGCTCGGCGAGGATCTCTGCCGCGCCTTCGCGTTTCGCGGGATGTCGATCGTGGCGCTGCGTACGGTCTTCGTCGCCTATCCGGAGATGGCCGGCGAGATCGTCGCCCGGGCGAGCGATCCCGACGCTTATCGCGGGCCGGCGGTCGGCGGGCCGTCTTCGGCAGGGGGAGGGCCGCTCCACCACCACGTCGATCCACGCGACGTCGCTCGTGCCTTCCGTCTCGCACTGGAGCTCGACATGGCGCCGGGCGCCTTCGAGGCCTTCTATCTCGCGGCGCGGGTGACGCTGTCGCCGGAGCCGACGGTCGACCGCCTGCGCCGTCTCCACGGCGACGCGGTCGAGATCCGCGATCCCGACCTCTATGCCCGCGAGCCCTTCGCGCCGCTCTACGACCTGACACATGCCAAGCGCCGGCTCGGCTTCGTCGCCGAACACGACCAGCGCCGGCTTCTCGCCGGTCTGCCGGGATTTCCTCGAGGAGAATGAGATGACCGTCGTTTCCCCCGAACCGAACGCCTTCGCCGACGCGGCGGAGAAGAAATACGCCGCCACCCGCAATCTCGGCGAGCTGACGTGGACCCAGTACCCGGGCCATTTCAACCAGGCACTCTCCAAGGCGATCGTCACCCCGGCGACCGTCGGCAGCCGCTTCTTCGACCACCGCATCTCCTCCTACGAGCCCGGCGCCCACGTCGAGGCCCACGTCCACGCGGTGCAGGAACAGATCTACCACGTGCTGTCGGGGCAGGGTCTGCTGATCGTCGACGGCGAACGCCGCCTCGTGCGCGCCGACGACGTCACCTACATCCCGCCGGGCGTGGTTCACGAGTTTCACTGCACCGGGCTCGAGCCGCTGGTCTTCCTGGTGATCACCAGTCCGCCGACCGACGAAGAACCGCAGCCGCGTTGAGGCATCCCATGTCGAAGACCATTCTCGTCACCGGCGCCTGTGGCTGGCTCGGGTCCGCCGTCGTGCGCGCACTTCTCGCTCGCGGCGACCTGGTCGTGGCGACCGACGTCGTCGTCGCCCCGGCGATCGCCGCGCTCGCCGCCGCCGATCCACGCCTGACGCTCGCCCCGCTCGATCTCGGCGAGTGGCACGGGCTCGTCCGCCTGTTCGAACGGCATCGGCCCGACGCGGTGATCCACACCGCGGCGATCGTCGGCGTCGCCCCGGCGGCCGACGTGCCGCTGAGGGCGCTCGCCGTCAACGTCGAAGGGTCGGTGAACCTGTTCGAGGCGATGCGGCTCGCCGGCGTACGCCGGGTCGTCCACGTCTCGACCGAGGAGACCTACGGCGACTTCCTCGCCGATCGCATCGACGAGGACCACCCGCAGCGGCCGATTTCGACCTACGGACTGACCAAGCTCGCCGCCGAGCACTACGGCCGGGTCTATGCCCGCGAGCACGGGCTCGAATGCATCAACGTGCGCACCTGCTGGGTCTACGGGCCGCATCTGCCGCGCCTCCGGATGCCGCGCACCTTCATCGAGGCGGCGCTCGCCGGGCGGCCCTTCCACGAGCCGAACGGTGCCGCCTTCGCCGTCGACCAGGTCCACATCGACGACACCGTCGCCGGCGTGCTGCTGGCGCTCGACAAGGCCGAGCATCGCTTCGACGCCTACAACGTCGCGACCGGGGCCGCCCCGACGCTCGCCGACACCGCCGAGGCGGTGAACCGGGCGGTGCCCGGGGCCCGCATCACGGTCGGCGACGAAGGTCCCTATCGCCACGGCGGCACGGTGATCTCGGCCCGCAAGGGCGCGCTCGACATCTCCCGTGCCGTCGCCGAACTCGGCTATCGGCCGAAATACGACATCGTGACCGGCATCGCCGCCACCGTCGCCGCGACCATCGCCACCGCCCGCGCCGCGGCCGAGTGAGCGCGCGGCCCGCATCGTCACGGGAGCGCGGCTCGGCTCTCCCGCTCGTCTCGACGTCTTCCCCGAGGAACCCCGACATGACCGATCATTCTCCCATCGTCCTCGTCTTCGGCGGCTCGCGCGGCATCGGCGCGGCCTGTGTCGACGCCTTCGCCGCCGCCGGCTGGCGCGTCGGCTTCACCACCACCGGCACGGCGGTCTCCACCGCCGGCGCCACCGCCTTCTCGGTCGACATCCGCGACGCGGACGCCGTCGCCCGTGTCTTCGACGAGGCCGAAGCGACCTTCGGCGCGGCGCCGACGGCGGTCGTCGCCAACGCCGGCATCAACGTGCCGCCGCGTCCGCTCGCCGCCTTTCCGCCCGAGGACTTCCGCGCCCTCGTCGAGGTCAACGTCGTCGGCGCCTTCAACGTGTTGGCGGAAGCGGCGCGGCGGGTGGTCGACGGCGGTGCGATCGTGGCGCTGACGACGTCTCTCGTCCGTCATGCCGCGCCCGGCCTCGGACCCTATTCGGCGTCCAAGGCGGCGGTCGAATGCCTGGTCCGCTCGATGGCCAAGGAACTCGCCGCGCGGAAGATCCGGGTCAACGCGGTGGCGCCGGGGCCGGTCGAGACCGATCTCTTCAACGCCGGCAAGACCGAGGAGGCCAAGCGCCGTTCCGCCGCGATGAGCCCCTTCGACCGGATCGGCCGGCCGGAAGAGATCGCCGCCGTCGTCCGCTTCCTCGCCTCCGACGAAGCATCCTGGGTCGCCGGCCAGATCGTCCAGCCGAACGGTGGTCTGGTATGACGAAGACGTCCGCACGCGCCCCGGTGGAGCGCTTCGACGTGGTCGTCGTCGGCGCCGGCGCCGGCGGCCTCACGGCGGCGGCGACGGCGGCCCGCTCCGGCGCGTCGGTGCTGGTGCTCGAACAGGCGACGGTGGTCGGCGGCACCACCGCGATCTCCGGCGGCATGGTCTGGCTGCCGGCCAACCGCAAGACCGCGGAGGCCGGCCGGCCGGATACGATCGCGGCGGCGAGAACCTATCTGGAGGCGACCTTGCCGCCGCGCCCGCCCGGTGCGACCCGAGCGAAGCTCAAGGCCTTCCTCGACCGCGCCGATGCCGCGCTCGGCTGGCTCGAGGCGAACACTGCGCTGCGCTTCAAACCGGTCATGACCTATCCCGACTACGAGCCCGACCGGCCCGGTGCCACCGCCGGCGGGCGCGTGCTCGAACCCGTCGCCTTCGACGCCCGCGCGCTCGGGGCCGCCTTCGAACGGGTGCGCGACCCGCTGCCCGAGTTCACGCTGTTCGGCGGAATGATGATCTCGCGCGCCGACATCCCGCACCTGCGGCGGGCGGCGCGGTCGC
>JAAYVT010000513.1 GCA_012517025.1 Phyllobacteriaceae bacterium
CCGCTCGCAGCCTCCGGCGTCTCTGGCGTTGCGACACCGACGACCACGGCCAGTCTTCCGAAGATGCCCCTGGCCGGCGTCCCGAAATCGCCCGCCGGCATCGACGGCTCCCTGATCGCCTTCGCCGCTGGAACCCCGCCCGCCGGCGCTCATCGCATACGTGTCGCCGGCGACGGCGATGTCCAGGCCTGGCTCTTCCGGGATCGGCTCTACCTGCGCGGTCGCGTCACGCTGATCAACCCCGTCCACGAGGCGACCGCCGATCGCGACGACGTCCACGTCTGGCGCCTCACCCCGACCGCGCGCGTTCTCGTCGCCCGCGAGGACGGCGCCGAAGTCGCCCTGACGCTCGCCTACTGATCCGAGGACGCCCCATGAACAAATATTTCGTCATTGGCGGCCTCGTCGGCACCCTGTCGGTCGGGACCGCCGGCATTCTGCTCATCCCCAAGAAGAGCACCGATCTCGGCGGCACCTCCGCTTCCGAGCTGAGGGGAACACCCCCCAATCCGCAGAACGAGCCGATGAAGGCGGTCGGGCCCAAGGAGGCCGACCGGCGCGCCGCCGTCAACGGCGAACAGGCTCGGGCCGCGGCCGACAAGGGCCAGTCCTATGTTTCAAAACCGGTGATCTCGCGGTCGTCGAATGCCGAGCTCGGCGAGATGCCCGAGCGCCCGGTCGCTCCCGCCCCGGCGCCGGTGCCCCCACCTCAGCCGCAGATCGTCTACGTCCAGGTGCCGGTCCAGCCCGAACCGAAGCCCGACCAGTCACAGGTCGCCGCGATCAACAGCCAGATCCAGGCCCTGCTGACGCCGCCGACCGGACAGTTCACGGTGCGCACCTTTCAGAAAGGCGAACGGCCGAAGCCGACGGCCGCGATTCAGCCAGTGCGCGTCCGCATGGTCGCCCGCGCCGGCGACGTCGCCACCGCGACCCTCGATCGAGGCTTCAATTCCGACGATCCTGCCGCGCCGATCTTCGCCACCATCCAGGACATCGACGAATACGGCCGGCCCGGGCCCCTCCACGGCGTCCGCATGATGGGCAAGATCACCTATACCGGCGAACAGGGCGCGATCGAGTTCGATCAGGCGGTCCTGCAGGACGGCCGATCGCTGAAGCTGAAGGCGGTCGCCATCACTTCCGGGACGGGGCGCACCGGCATCGCCACCGACGTCGACCACCACTATCTCGAACGCTACGGCAGCCTCGCCTTCGGCGGCCTCGTCCAGGGTGTCGGGCAGGTCGGACAGATGTTGGTGGCGCAGAACTCGACCACCACCTCGACCGCGTCGTCGACCACCACCTCCGGCAACTCGGTCAACTGGGGCCAGGCGGCGATGGGCGCGACCCTGCCGCTCGGCCAGGCGCTGACCGCGGCGGCGAGCCAGAACTTCAGCCGCAAGAACACGATGTCGGCGGACGGCCAGACGATGATCGGCGTTCTCTTCCTCGAGCCCGTCACCGTCCAATGAGCACGATCCAGTCGGTCCTCGACGGGATCATCGGCTACGGCGAAGGCGCGGCCGCGGTCGTCGCCGGCGGGCTCGGCGTCGTCGGTATCGCGCTCGCGGGACATGCCGGCATCGCCCTCTATCGGGCGATCGACGAAGGCCGGCCGGTCCTCGGCCACCTCGTCGGCCTTCTCGTCGGCGCGACCATGACCATCGCCGCGATCGTCGCCGGCTGGGTCAGCCTCCAGATCGTGGAGTGAGCATGCACACCGCCGACCGCTTCTGCGATCTCGCCGGCTTCCACCCCGACCGGCTCGAACCCGTCGTCTATGCCCACGACGGCTCCTGCTGCACCCTGATCGAGGTCGACGGCACCCGCACCATCGTCTCCGACGAGGAGTTCGAGGAAGCCGCGATCCTGCGCATCGCCGGATCGCTCGCGCAGATCCTGAAGCGGCCCGGGCACAATCTCTCGATCTCCTTCGAGAGCTCGCTCAACACCCATGCCGACATCGAGACCCTCGCCGCGGCTCAACTCCGGTCGGCCGACCAGAAGGGGCTCTCGCTCGAGGCGATCGTCGAAGAGGGGCGCGTCGTCCTCGAACGCCGTGCCCGACGGGAACGCATCCTCGTCGCGGTCTGGACCCGGCCGGACGCCGCGATCTCCGAGGAACTCGCCGAGGAGATCAGAGAGACCCGCACGCTCTGGCGATCGCTGCCGCCGGCGAGCGAAGCACAAAACCCGTTCCTGAAGCTCGATGCTCTCGAAGGCCCGCACGCCGCCTTCGTGAAGAGGGTGGTCGAGGCGCTGACCGATGCGCGTCTTCAGGTCCGTGTCCTCGGTCCCGAGGACGACGGATCCCGACGCGACCTCACCGAGATCCGCCGGGCGATCCTCTTCCACGAGACCCCGGCGGTCTGGCGCCCCTTCGGCCCGGGCACCCGCGCCCATCCGGCGGCGAAGGAGCGGATCGACGACGACGTCGGCGCCTTCTTCGCCCCGACCGTCGCTCGCCAGATCATGACCGCCAACGCCGAGGCGTCCTCGGACCTGCGCACGATCGCCGTCGGCGGCCGCCGCTACGCGCTCGCCGTCATGCGCATGTTCCCGGCGACGATCCTCGCCTTCGACCGATTGCTCGAGGCCCTTCTCCAGCGCTCGTCGCGATCGGCCGACCTGCCGTTCCGTGTCTGCCTCCACATCGAGGCACCGAACGACGGCGGCATGACGATGAAGCTGCGCAAGGTCGCGGCCGGTCTCATCGCCTGGGCGAGCCCCTCGAACCGCAACCTCTTCGAATCCCTGCGCACCCTCGAGGAGATCATCGGCCGCGACAGCGAAGCGATCGTCAAATGCCGCCTCACCGCCTGCACCTGGGTGGAGCCCGGCGAGGAGCCGGGACGGCTCGATCAACGTCGCTCCACCTTGAAGAACGCGCTGATGACCTGGGGCGACGCGCTGATCGCCGATGCCCCGCACAATCCCCTTCGCGCCCTGTGCGAGACGATCGCCGGCATGAACTACCGGGCGAGCATCGCCCCGGCCTCGCTCGCGCCCCTCGGCGATCTCGCCGTCATGTTCCCGTTCCACCGCACGGCGGAGATATTCAGGCAGGGGCAGACCATGCTCCTCAATCCCGATGGACGGATGATGCCCTACGAAGCGCTGAGCCCGGAGCAGCTCTTCTGGCTGACACTGATCTTCGCCACGCCGGGGTCCGGCAAGTCGGTTCTGATGAACCGCCTCAACGTCGAGTTCGCCGCCTTCCAGCCGAGCCGCGTCTTGCCCTTCCTCGGCGTGATCGACGTCGGCGTCTCCTCCTCCGGTCTCATCGAACTCATCCGGAACGCCCTGCCGCCGGAGCGCCGGCACGAGGCCTATTACGTCCGCCTCCTCAACGATCATGCCCACGCGATCAATCCGCTCGGCCTCGGGCTCGGCCGGCGGCGGCCGTTGCCGCGCGAGCGGGTGTTCGTCGAGAACTTCCTCGCCACCCTCCTCGATCTGAAGCAGGACGGGTCGGAGCAGCTGATCTCTCGCCTCGGCACCCGGCTCTATCAGCTGAAGTCCGATCTCGAGTTCGGATCCTCGCCGGCGATCTACCAACCCGGAATCGATGCCGAGGTCGACCGTGCGATCCATGACGCCGCCATCGGCGTCGGCGAGCGCACCCGTTGGTGGCGAATCGTCGACGAGTTCGTCGCACTCGGTCGCATCCTGCCGGCGATGCGAGCCCAACGTTACGCCGAGCCGATCCTCGAAGATCTCGCTCGCGTCCTCGGCGAGCGGATCATGACCGAGGACTTCGGCGAAACCCTCGTGAAGTCGGCGCAGCGCGCGCTCGAATCCGCCATCGAACGCTTCCCCGTCTTCGCCCGGCCGACCCGCCTCGATCTCGGCGAGGCGCGCGTCATCGCCATCGATCTCAACGACGTCGCGCTGCGTCACAAGGCGCCCGACGCCGAGCGCAACAACGCGCTGATGTTCATGATCAGCCGTCACGCCTTCCTGTCGAAGATCTCCGGCCATGCCGAGGAGATCGGCTCGATGGATCTACCGACCGAACCCGACGTCCGCGCCAAATACGTCGCGTTCTGGGAGAACCGCTACGCCGAGATCGCCGAGACGCCGAAGCGCCTCTGCATGGACGAGTACCACCTGACCGGCGGCGTCGCGACCATCGCCAAGCAGGTGCTCTCCGACGTGCGCGAGGGCCGCAAATGGGGGCTCGAGGTGATCCTCGCCTCACAGCTCCTCGCCGACTTCGAAGTCCTCGCCGACATGGCCTCGACGGTGATGATCCTCAATGCCGACAGCAACGAGTTGCGCGAGGCCGCCCGGAAAACCTTCGGCTTCTCCGATGCGGTGAAGCGAGCGCTCGAGCGGCAGGTTCACGGCCCCCGAGGGTCACGCGGCGCCAACTTCCTCGCCCGTTTCAAGCTGCGCGACGAGGAACGCTGGGTCGTCCTCAACAACTCGCTCGGGCCACGCATGCTCTGGGCTCTCACCACCCGCGCCGAGGACCGGCAGGTGCGCGACGAGCTCTACCGTCGGATGGACGTCAACGAGGCGCTCCGCGTCCTCGCCGCCCGCTTTCCCGAAGGCACCGCCCACGACACCTGGAAGAAGGTCGCCGGCCGCCACCACGACGCCGACGACCGGATCGCCGCGATGCTCGCCGACGAAATCGTCGCCCAGATCATGCGCGGCGAGATCCGCGCCTGACCCTCTCCTCCCGATCCCTCGACCAGCCCCCGAAAGGAACCCTCATGCGCATCCGCGACCTCGTCCCGATGGCGACGATCTATCTCCTCTCCATCCTTCCGGCCGGCGCCGTCGACCCTTCCGCCCCGCTCGACGTCCTGAACCAGGCCCGCACCAAGGCCTCGTCGAGCTCGCTCAACACGACCTCGCTCACGAGTTCCTTCTCCAACATCGGCCTCTTCATCATGGGCGCCTTCGGGCTTGCCGGCATCGGTCTCGCCGGGATCTCCGGCGTGAAGCTCTATCACGCCTCCCAGAACCCCGACGGATCGCGCGAGCACGTCGGCCGCTCCATCGCCGGCATCGTCATCGGCGCCGGCGTCACCATCATCGGCGTCATCATCGGCGTGATCACCAACTACATGACCGGCTCCTGAGCCCGCGGGGTGGGCCGGCTCACCGGCCCTCCCTCCGGAAGAAAGATCGCTACCTCCCTGCAGAGATCCTTGGAGTTTGACGAACATGCTCGTCGGCTACATCCGCGCGTCGTTCGACGACGGTCGCGAGACGACGGTCCTCCAACGCGACGCGTTGATCGCGGCCGGAGTCGATCCGAAGCACGTGTTCGAGGAGCCCTCGTCGCCGCCATCCGACGGTCGCGTCGCGCTCGAGAAATGCCTCGCGATCCTCGAGCCGGGAGACAGCCTCGTCGTCTGGCGGCTGGATCGGCTCGGCCGCTCGATGCCGGATCTCCTGCGGACGATCGAAGATCTGCGGCGGCGGGAGGTCGGGTTCCGCTCCCTGGTCGAGAAGATCGACGCCGATGCTGCACAGGGTGACGCGTTGTTCGACGTGTTCGGCGCGCTGTCGCGCTGCGAGCGCACCATCAGCCGCGAACGCATCCTGGCTGCCGTCGCTACGATCGGACGGAAGGACCGAAGGGGAGGGCGCCCCACCGCCATCGATCCGCGCACGATGGAAGCCGTGCTCGATGCCCTCGACAAGGGTGTCGGCAAGACGGAGGTCTGCCGCAGCTTCGGGATCGCTCGATCGACGCTCTATGAGACGCTCGAACGCATCGGCTGGAACAGACGGCACGGTTGACCGAAAATAGGGGAGGGGAGGTCTTTCCGATGGACGGCGTCGGACGATCGGCGTTTGCCCTTCGATCCCCCGTGTTCGGCATGGATCGGATCGTCGACATCGACGCCCAGCTCCGCAGCGAAGAATTACGAAAAGCTCAAATCCGAAGAATCCACAACGTAGCCACTCGCCTAAACAAAGTCGACGCGGTCGTCTATGACGCGAAAGGCGATGAGCGTATCTATTTGATAATTTTTCGCTCCGACCTGTCGATTCTCTATTTGTTTATAGATTCTTGTAGAATCGCGATTTTCGCAAGTATGTCATCAAACGTTGGCGGGATCTCATCGAACATCATGGGTGCCATTGCTCTGTAATCCGCACGGAGATCCTTGATCCTCGTCTCTCGCGGCGAGAGCTGCAGCGTGCCTGGCCGAGCAGTTTCGTAACTGGCCCAGCCGGAACGGAAGAAGGTGGTCTTGTGCTTGGCGACCTGCGAGAGGAGCGCGAAGTCGATGGCGGCGGCCTTGCCCTCCTCCGTGCCGAGGAGCATGGCCAGATCGTAATAGTGTCGAGAGAAATATTGCGGTGTCGGCGACTCGGCCGGGCGATGCGCTTCCGCGTGGAGCGCGGTCGCTTTCTCCCAGAAGGTACGGCGCGCCGAAAGAACGTTCACGCTGGTGTCCGGCTGCTCGAAGAAATCGGGATAGTCATCGGCCGCATAGGGACGGATGATCTTTTCCTCGATGGGCCAGGGATCGCCGCGTGCGCCGAGCTCGAGCTTCACGCGCGGCGTGATGTAGGCCATGCCCTCATATTCGGTGGCGGACAGCGCCGTCGGATAGTGGAAATTGATGGTCTGGGCATCGCCGGCGTCGATCTCGAGCGACCACTCGCCGTTGGCCGGCGCACCGAGCTGTTCGAGGATCGCGGCGCGGAGCGCCGGAAGAAGTCTTTCGGCGATGTGGCGTTCGACGTCGGCGACCAGGTCGTCGATGAGCCGGGACGCCTGCTTCTTGCTGATCCCTTCCTTCTCGGGATCGCGATCGCCGGTGTATCCGAGTTCGGCGCGATCGAACGACAGGTCGATGTCCTCGGAGAAGCGGCGGATGGCGCTGAACGCCTTGGAGAGCGAGGTGCCGCCCTTGAAGACGAGGCTCGCCGTCGTCCCTTTCGTCAAACCGAACAGACGCCGCAGGCTCCAGCAGACCCAGAAGTCCTTCTCGATGATCGTATCTGCAACGCCCCGCCCGGCGCCCGTCTCTCCGAAGAGAGCGGCGCGATCACCGGCAGGAAGGCGGGCGACCTCATCCATCGATATCGGCCACCGCTGCGCGGGCGATCGAGACGAGCGTAGGCCGCATCCAGGCGGGCGCCTGAACCGCGGTCGAGGCCAGCGTCTTCTTGTCGTTGGCCGAAAGCCGATGCGCAGCGACCTGCACCACGTCGTCCGCCCGAACGGGGCCGACGTGGCGAAGCGCCTGAACCACCGTACCGGCGGCGCTACCCGGTGCGATCAGATGCTTGGGCGAAGCGTGGCGAAGATCGACGACGCGCTTTCCCAGTACGACGCGCCGCGATGGACCATCGGTCAGGTAGGTGCTCTGGGCGGGAACCTGCGTCGAGAGGCCGAGTACGTTCGCGGCTCGCGCGCCGGCAATCTGCACCTGCGAGCCGGTTTCCCGGGCAAGAGCACGGGCGACGTCGTCGGGAGCAGGCGACAGCGGCCCGAGCTTCGGATGCAGCTTGGGGAAATCGTAGAGCCCACGCGCAAGTCGGCGGAGTTGGCCTCCCTTCACCAGCCTGGAGAGGGCCTGATCGACGGCCGAGCGGGCGGCGACCGTGAGGAAGTCCCTGGGCGTGAAGACGCTACCGCGTCCGCTGGCGCGGACACGCTTCATCACCCGGTCGGGAACGGAGGCGGCGATCGTCTTCATGTGTCAGAAAATAGCTTATCTTTTTCTGACACTCAAGTGAGTCTCCGAAGACGTAGGCCGTTCTCGTGGGTGGCCTCGATTTTCGGCTCCGCATGCTCTCCACGGCCATGAGTTCGCAAAACCGAAGACCGTCTTGACGAGGTAATGCAAATTCCTTACCTTTGCGACATCGAATGGGGTCGACGATGGCCACGTTGTTGAAGGAAGAAAGCACGATCACTGCGAAGGGCCAGACCACGGTTCCCAAGGCCGTCAGGCAGGCTCTGGGCGTGGACTATGGCGGGCGCATCGCTTTCGTCGTCGACGATCAGCGCCGGGTCTTTGTCGAGAAGGCGGTCGAGGACACGCCCGATCCTGTCGTCGACCGGTTTCTGGCATTTCTCGCGCGAGACATGGCCGAGCACCCCGGCACCTCCATCGTCGCCCTGCCTCCGTCCCTGCGGGATCGTATCGCAGCATTGACCGGAGCCATGAACGCCGACCTCGACGCCGAGATCGACGGTGACGTCGATCTCTGATCATGCTCACGATCAATGGCTGGACCATTCTCGCCCACCCCTTGTTCCTCGATCAGTTGGAAAAGCTGACCAGCGCCGTCGAGGCGCTGAAGGCAAAGAAGCCCGACCAATACGAGAGCCATGCGTCGGCAAAACTGCTGGCCGCCTTGGGCAAGCTCATCTTCCAGACGATACCGACCGACCCCACGGCCACGATCTATCGGCAGGGATCGACGCTCGGCGACGGTCACAGACATTGGTTCCGAGCGAAGTTCGGAAATGGCCGGTTCAGGCTGTTCTTTCGCTACGACACGGGTGCCGAGATCATCATCTTCACCTGGGTGAACGACGAAACCACACTGCGAACCTACGGTGCGAAGACCGATGCCTACAAGGTCTTCAAGGGAATGCTGGAAGACGGTCATCCGCCCGACGATTGGACTTCGCTGCGCGAGGCGGCATCCGCGAGCGCCGCGGTTGCTCGGCTGCACGATGCTGCCCCGGGAGGACTGTGAAGCGTCTGAAGTCCAGCAGCGAAGGGCAAGGCGTTCCGCGACACCACAGGCCGAATGTGCTCAAGGTACTCGCCTCGGTTTCCACTCGGAATGAACGGCCGGCACCCACGTCGGGCGACATCGGGTGGCCCCGACGTCCGATTACTGCTATGAGATATACGTACACGTATATGGAGGCGGTCATGCATCGCAAGATGACGATCACGCTCGACGAAGAAGTCTACGAAGTGCTCTACCGCACCGTCGGCAAGCGGCGGATGAGCCAGTTCATCGAAGACCTGGTCCGGCCGCACGTGCTCGCGACCTCGCTCGACGAGGGCTATCGCGCCATGGCGGCCGATACGGCACGAGAGGCCGAAGCGCAGGAATGGTGCAATGGCCTCGCCGGGGACTTGGCGAATGAAGCGCGGTGAGGTGTGGTGGGTCGAGTTCGACCCATCCGTCGGCAGCGAAGTCCGGAGGACCCGGCCGGCAGTGATCGTCAGCAACGACGCGGCCAACCGGAATCTGTCGCGCGTCGTGGTGGTGCCGTTCACCAGTTCGGTCGAGCGGGTCTATCCCGGAGAGGCCGTGGTGACGGTCGGCCGGCAGCAGAGCAAGGCCATTGCGGACCAGATCATGGCGGCCGACAAGTCACGACTGAAGGAACAACTCGGCGCGCTGTCGAAGACCGATCTCGGAGCCGTCGAGGACGCCATCAGAATCCACCTGGGGTTCAGATCATGACGGAGATGGTTCGCCACGGTCCCGCGCGAACCGTCCCACCGGCGACCGTTGGCGACCTCGACCACGACGACCCGTCCGGTCTCAAGCGCTTGGACTGCCTTCGCCTGACCGATCGGTGGGGCCTTGCCCTGCGCCACGGCGATGATGCCGAGTTTGCCGAACGAAGCCCGGTCAGCGCCTCCGCGACCAGCGCCGCGATCAGCAGGATCATCACCATTGCGGATCGGCGACAACGGCACTCCAAGGATCTCAAGCGCCACCGGGAGAAACTCTCGATCACCGGAGTGCTCCACCACACCAGCTCGGTACTTGCCGATCTCGATTTCAACGAGATTTGCTTCCTGTGGTCTCAGCGCTACTCAGCTCAGCCGCACCCCCCCCTTTCCGATCATTCGATAAGAGACTGCTGCGTCTGAAACAGCGGCAGCGTAAGTCATTGCATCGTTCACATCGTCCAATATCTCACGACAGGCGACATCCACATCATTGCTTTCCAGAGCATCACACAGGCGCGCTCGCCAATCTCCTCGCGAACCCTTGAGCTGGTCGATGTAGTCAGGGAACAATAAATGCAGGTACGGTCCGCTTTTCAGCCAGAGATTTCGAATAATCTTCAGAAGAAGCGGCATCCCAGAAATTTCATAGAGCGTGAACTGAAATTCATAGATCGCCTTCAGGTCTAGTTCTTTGTCACCCTTGGTCCGTGCGACATTGAGACGACCGGCAATCTCCCGAAGCGATTGAACCTGTGCCCCGGAGATTTTCGCAGCGGCAATTTTCGTGGCAAATGTCTCGTTCACGATCCTGATATCGCGCAATTCCCGTATCTCCTGCCCCGTCAACGTGGGGACGATGACCGACCGGTTTGCTTCTCCTCGCAGAATATTCTCCGCCACCAGCCGGTTGAGAGCATCTCTCACAGGGGTCAAGCTCGTTCCCGTCATCGAAGCAAGTGCTCGAATTGTGATTTTTTGTCCCGGGGCGAAATCTCCTCGCATAAGCGCGTGGCAAATCGTCAGATAAACCTGCTCGCGCAGAGCCGATGTCTCCGTCACCTCTTCGAACTCCTCTTTCACTGCTCGTGGCCTCCGCCATATTTGCAGGTGAACAGCGCTGTGGCCCCATGCCATTGCGACAGTAGCATGCTTCTCACTATGAGCCCCAATCCGCGCGAAAATGCTTACTTAAAATTGTCCGCCGTTGGCGCGGCACAATTTTAGGGAATTAATGTGCTTCCATACTTCCTATTTTGTGATATCATTTTTGTATTTTTGGAACATCAAATGGATTTCTTGACATGCAACATTCCTCTCAGCTGGCAGCGTCTGCGGAGAATCGAATGTCAAATTCAAGCAGCGGCCAAATTTCGCAAACCTATGGAGATCTTGCACGCATTATAGAACTCACTGAAAACAATCTTGACTACGCCTATTCAAAAGGACTGATGACACTCTATGCGCGCCCCACGACCGGTCGCTCTGTAGAAATTGGTAACGGCCGGGCCGTAGTCGACTTCGCACGAGGGAGCTACCTGGGTCTCGACAATCACCCAGCAGTCGTCGAAGGTGCCGCCCGCGCGCTTCATGACTATCGCTCTCTCCAATGGTCGGGAGCCAGAACTCGCCTGAATTTTGCGATCACAGAAGAATTGGAAACTCGGTTGAGTGATCTGCTTCAGGCTCGAGCGTTGGTGTTCTCGCTCGTCTTGACTGCCAACATGGGCGTCATGCCGCTCATCGCAAGCGGCGCATTCACCAGCAACAAGAAGCCGCTGGTCGTCTTCGATAAATTTGTTCATGCAACACTCGCATACCACAAGCCAATCGTCGCGGACAATACAGATGTTGTGACGATCCCGCATAACGACGTCAGCGAGCTTGAGCGCCTATGCAAGCAGGGACGGCCGGTCGTCTACATCGCTGATGGCGTTTACTCGATGGGCGGGAGCGCTCCCATACCGGAATTGCGGACACTTCAGGAGAAATACGGCCTCTTCCTCTACATCGACGATGCCCACGGGATTTCTATCCATGGTCATCGAGGCGAAGGATACGCAAGATCGTCGTTCGGTGAAGCACTTGGCGATCGCACTATCATCGCAGCGTCGCTCAGCAAGGGGTTTGGCACAAACGGTGGCGTCCTGATGCTCGGCACGGCTGAGCAAGAAAAACTCATCCGGCGCTACGCTGTGCCACACACTTTTTCGATGGGACCTGACATTCCGTCGATCGGCGCGGCTATCGCCTCCGCCAAGATTCACGATTCACCCGAGTTGGCCGAACGTCAGGGGAGGCTTCGCGCTCGTATCGAAGAATTCGACAGACATACCAAAACTGATCTGACCGGCATATATCTGCCCATCCGGATGGTTACAATTGGAAACGAAATTGCAACCATCGACTGCGCCGATTGGTTGCTCGAGAAGGGCCACTATGCCGTACCGGCTATCTTTCCTGGCGTACCAAAATCGCGGGGAGCCCTTCGCATTTGCCTGACCGCGGACCATTCGCTGTCCGAAGTTCGCGCACTCTGCGCCGATATCAAGACGTGGATGTCGGAAAACCTGAGCTAGATGGAGAAGAGATCTCACATGCGGATATGCGATCGCCGAAGCCAACTTCTTGCCTTTGGCGGCCTCCTCGCCGTCTCCTTGTTGTGGGGCTCTTCGTTTGTTGTCATCAAGGTGGCTTCGACCAGATTCGAGGCGGTCAATATCGCCTCATATCGGGCGACAATCGCCGCACTATGTCTATCTGGTCTTGTCGTAATTAAAAGAGAGAAATTTCCAAGAGACATAAGAACCATATCAATCCTTTTTTTTCTTTCTATATTTGGTCAAATACTCCCATTCATCAGCCTGGGGGTTAGCGGACATCTCACATCCAGCCAAAATTCAGCGATGATGATGGGGGGCGTTCCTCTCCTAACTTTGCTATTTAGCCGGTTCCTATTACCCGATGAACTCTGGTCTCTAAAGAAATGGCTGGCTTTGGTTGTAGGATTTGCGGGTGTAGTAGTCGCATTAGGTGGCACAATCCAGAACACATGGTCCTCTGGTGCCCATTCCAATGCGGACTTGGAGGGAAGCTTGTTCGCGTTGCTCGCCGCTGTCGGATATGCCATCGGGGCCATCCTCTCCAGAATAGCTTCGCGAAACCTTTCTCCTCTCGTAGCCTGCGCATTCACCATGACGGTTTCGGCGGGCATTCTGTGGACATATTCCTTTTTCTCAGGCTCCATACAGGCAACAGCAAGCATAAGTGCCTGGACCGCGATTTTTTTCCTAGGAACCGCCAACACCGCATTTGCTTACGGTATTTATTTCTGGCTAATAAAATTTTCTGGGGCAACATTCGCATCCACGAATAATTATATGGTCCCGATCATAGGCATGGCAATGGGTTTTATTATGCTCTCAGAGAAAATATATCTTGGTACATTATCAGGATTAATGCTTACGTTAATTGGAATTTATCTATTCTCTCGAACTTCGAGGACGAGTTGACGAGCCAAGCTCCACTTGGTCTGGTCGCATTTTCTTCGGCGACCAAAGGTCACGCCGCGCGCTGCGGCGGTCTTGCTGCCTTCGTCGGTCCGGCTCAGGATCAGGGACCGCTCGAACATCCGCGTTCGCAACTGGCAGCAGCAAGCCTGCCGTGCTGGATTTCCAAGCTCTCAACATCGGTGGAAACGCGCGCGTAGCCGCGCTTCATGCATCGACGATATAGCCCTGATCGATGATCATCATGGCTTGAACGAACGGTTCACCCCATCGGCTGGGGTTCGGCGTATTCACGAGCGAACAGCCAGAGGCAGCGCATAACCGGCCGCTTCGGAGAAGAAGGTCGCAACCACGATCGCAGCGGCCCTGCTCACACCCATTTCTTCGATGAACTCCGCCTGGAGCCTGGGGCTCACTTCGGAGAAGAAAGCGAAAGTCGGCGCGTCGAAGGCCGTGGCGCTCGCCGGGTCCTGGATCCTATCGGCGAGCTCCCGTGCCGACACCTCCACGCCGTAGGACGCGGTCACGGTCGTCAGCACCAGGGAAATCACCGGGGACGTCATCGTCATGTTCTCCGCGTGCCCGTGAGGGGACATCGGTCTCTCGGCGAAGGCCACCCCAAGTTCACGGCCCGGATGAAGGCCACGACGCTGCATCGCGCGGCAAGCGCCCGCTCGGATCATGCACACGAACGCGATGTGGCAGATCGTTCCCCCATCGCCACAGCACAAGGTTCGTCATTTCGACCGTCGCGCCGACTGCAAAGGAGGGGACCAGCACACCCGCAGCGCCGGCAGTCATCAGACGTTCCGCCAACGCCCAAGAGGCCGGCATGCGTCCCGTCGCTCGGTCGAGAGCCCACGAACAGGCCAGGGTCGAGATGTCGACGCCTTCACGTTCGCGGTCTTTCTCGGTCCGCAGGTCGACGAGATCCTCGACGTCGACCTCGTAGGAGCACGCCGTCAACGGCTCGAATCTCCGAGCAAAGCCATGGCTCATTTCCAGGAACATGCCCTCGATGGTCAGCGCCAGATAGAGGGCCGGCACACCGGCCGGATTGAAGCGCCCGCCCTGGGCGGCGGCGCCATCCCCCGAAAGCGGTGCCCACGACCAGCGGGGATCATGAGCCCGATAGGCCACACCAGCCCATCTCAAGCGAAGCCACCCGTCGCGACATGGTCGAGCCAATCTCGAACCGCGGCGGCCTTGCCGTCCTTGACGAGACTCTCGGCCGTGCGGCCGCCGAAAGCCGGCAACGGTTCGGCCCGATACCAGGCGAGTGCCTGCTTTTCTCCTCCGGCCCAATCGACGATGCGGCCGACGATCTCGAGCATCTCCAGCGCGCGCGTCTGAGCTTTGACTGTCGAGAGTCTCGATGGACGATAGAGCACGTCTCTGCTCAATCCGGCCGTCTCGGCGAATTGCGCCCTTGTGAGGCCTAGCCCTTCGGCGGCACGCACGACCGAAACCTGCCCGGTCGCGTCCAGGAAAGCGCCCACGAACCGGCCTCCGGACCCGAAGCCGCTCACCGAGCGGGCGTTTCGCTCCGACCGGGATACCTTCTTGGTCTCGTTGATCTCAGGAACAGCCATTTCACGATCCGTCAGATGGAGCAACATGTTTTTATGGCATTCAATATGCGCTCGATCATAGAAATGTCCAGCCTGGCGCGAGAGGCCGACGCACCCCCGCTCACATCGACAACCCGACGTCTTCCGCCTTCTCGTCCTCGAGGAAGCGTTCGATCACCCGCTGGCTCTCGACCTCACGCCCCTGCATCTCGATCGGCGCGGCGAGATCGCGGATGGCGTCGAGGTCGGTGCCTTCCGGCACCACGCGCCGGATCCGCTCGATGTCGCCCGACCAGAGTTCACGCCGTTCCTCCGGCGTGAACCGACGCTCGACCGCGGCCCGGATTGTCGTGATCTCGTCGGCAAGCTTGCCTTCGATCGGCTTCTTCTCGGCGAGTGCCGCTCGAAGCTCCGGCGACGGCATCGGCACTGAGCGCGCACCCCGAACGTTGGCGCTTCGGACCTGCTCGCGGTATTCGCTCTCGATAAAACTGCGCGCCTCGAAGAACAACGCACCGATCTTCGCGAGCCGCGACACGGCGAGCTGTGCTGCCTTTCGTGGTTCGTCGATCTTGCCGAACCAACCGGTGGCGCCGTTCAGCCCGCCTGCGAGCTCCGGTGCTGCCGCAGTCCTGTCGAGTTCCGGCTGAACATCGTCGAAACGCCGGCGCGCGACGAGATCGTCGATCCTCGCCTGCAACGCCTGCGGATCGCGATAGGCGAGCACCAGGTCTCGCGCGACGTGGCTTCGCACACGATCGATCGCAGCGGTCCAGGTCACAGGGACCTCGCCCCGATCGAACCTGCCGAACATGTCGTCCATGGTTACCTCCTTCGCCGGCGCCGCCGGCACGAGTTCCCCTACCGGGGCTGCTGCGGCCATTGCCTTCGATGCCCCCTTGGAAACGACGATCTCGCTGACGATACCGAGACGCGCGGCAATCCCACGCCGGTCGGCGAAATCCCGGCCGTAGTCGAGCGTGTTCTCCTTGGCGCCGGATCGCGACAGCCGATCAACGAGACGGTCGAACAGAAGCTCCTCGGCGCGGTGAACCTTCCAGCCGTTGCGTTCGGCCACCGTCCCGTCTGGCAGCGGGATCGGTGCCTTGCCGAGATGTTCGAGCCGGATGCGTTCGCCGACTTCGGGCTTTGCCTCTCGGATCGCCCGGGCGAGATCGACGCCCCAGATCGTATGACGCTCGCCGTTCGGGTTTTCCAGCGTCACGAAATAGCTGTCCCGGTTCGCTGGTTTGTTCTCGTAGGGCGCCCGCCCGTGTTCGACGAGAACGCCGACGCGCCGATCGGCGAACTCTTCTGCGCCGGCATAGACCCGCACGTCGGACCGGTGCCGGGTCATCGCCACATAGGTCAGATGTCGATCCATGGTGCCGGACGCCAGAACGAAAGCCCGATCGACCGTCGCGCCCTGCAACTTGTGAATGGTGGTGGCATAGCCGTGATCAATCGCGTTATAGGTGTCTACAGACACCGACACGGCGCGCGTAAAATCCCCTGAACCAGCAGCACGCGCCGCCCCGTCGAGCCGGGCCACCAGCCTGTCCGGCTCGACGGTCTCCACCGTCCCCAGCATGCCGTTCTTCACCCCGAGATCGCGGTCGTTCTCGAGGAACACGATCCGGTCGCCCACGGCGAACTCCCGCTCACCGTCATTGGTCTGGTAGATGAACGCCTGCGGCCGCTCCTGCACCGCAGTGGGCGACGACTTGTCCTCGGTCAGCCCAGACTGCCGAGAGCGCGCCAATTCACCTCGCTCCTGCAGTGCCGCTCGGATCTCCTCATTGATCGCGCGAACGTCGACGCGCCGGTGCGCCATTGCCACACGGCTCGCGTTTGGATCGGCGTCACGATCGGCGAGATAGTCGACGACGAGCGTGCTCCGGGCGCTCTCGCGCGTGTCGTCGAACCGCACCGCACCTCGCTCCGCATAGGCGCGAAGACCCTCCGCCGTGCGATGGGTGGCGAAGGCGACGGAAGCCGCCCTCTGCCAGTCTTCCCGCTGCCGGCGAATCTCCTGAAGCTCGATGTGCCCGACCTGCTCGGCAATGGCGCGGAACGGCGCGCCGGCGGCGATCGCCTGAAGCTGCTCGTGATCACCGACCAGCACCAGCTTCGCCCCCCGCCGGTCGACCTCTTCGACGAAGCCGGCGAGCTGACGCGAACCAACCATTCCGGCCTCGTCGACGACGAGAACATCACCCTTTTCCAGAAGATCGGTTTCCTGCGCCCAACGCCGCTCCCAGGAGGCCAGCGTCCGGCTGCGGATGCCGGCGGATTCCTCGAGCCCTTCGGCGGCCTTGCCGGCGAGCGCCGCGCCGAAGACACGGCGGCCTTCCGCCTCCCATGCTTCGCGCGCCGCCGCGAGCATGGTCGACTTGCCGGCACCGGCGAACCCGACGACCGCCGCGATGCGCCGTGGCCCGGTGACGTGCTCGATCGCTTGTTGTTGCTCGGCCGACAATCCGGCCCGCGCGACACGACGGTCGCGCTCGACGGTCGTCATCTCGCCGCGCGTGACCTTGCCGGAGCAATCCGACGCGACCGCCTTACGGATCGCCTCGTCCTGATGCTCGATCGCCCGTGCCACCCGCCGCGCGGCGACGCGATGCGACGTGTCCGCCGAAAGCCGCTCGGCCGCATCGGCGAGCCGCCCTTCGAGATCGACCATCTCTCGCGTCGAATACCGCGCCGGCTCGATCTTGCCCTCCTCGGTCTTTCTCTCGGCCTGCAGTTCGACCAGCAGCGGCGACGCCATCACGGCCGCGAAGGCGTTCTGGAACCCCAGCACGTCGTCGACGTAACGGTGAAGGACGCGGGCGACGTCGCGCCGATCGAACACGCTCTTCTCGTTGGTGAGAAGCGCCAGAACCTCGTCCGGCTTCTGTCGGATCAGCTCGGCGTTTCGCTGAAACGCCTCCGCGTCGAGCCGCGCCCGCGAAACCTCCCGACCGGCCCTGGCAAGCTGGGTCGCATGGACGCCGACGTGCCGCGTCGGCTCTAACCCGAGCCCCAGTGCTTCGTGCGAACGATGGTCGATCCGCACGTCGAGGCCGGCAGCCGCCAGTTTCGTGTTCGCCAGGGTCTCCCAACTCTGCCGAAACTCTTTCACCTGCATCTGCGTCGTCGCACGGCCCTGCGACAGCAGCCATTTGTTCTGTCGCTCGAGATCGGTCTTCTCGCCGAGCCCTTCCGCCGAGACGACCCGCGTCGTCATCAGCAGGTGGGCGTGGTGGTTGCGCTCGTCCATCTCGTCGTGCGGGACATGGATCGCCACGTCGACGGCGACGCCATACCGATCGGCGATGTGCTGCGCGAACTCTTGCGCGAGCTCTTTGCGCGCATCGGCCGACAACTCGTGGGGAAGCGAGACTTCCACCTCACGGGCGACCCGCGCATCCCTGCGCGTCTCCTTCCGTTCGGCCTCGTTCCACAGGAGCGACCGGTCGCGCGCCCAGGCCGCATCGGCTCCTTTCGGCAGCACGATCTCGGCGTGGGAGACACCGCGCTTGCCCGTGTAGTCATGAACGACCCCGTCCCGCTCGTTGACGAGATGCGTCGCCGCCCGATAGGCGGCGGCGGCCACGGCGCTCCGCCCGGACGCCCGAGAGATCGGTTTCATCGAGGCGTGAAAAATCGCCAAGGACAGTCTCCACTTCCAGAATAGAGCTACCCGCGATCCGTGTTGCCAGCAACACGTAAGTGCGCCCTTGTGTCCTTCCTCACTTCGTTCGGTCGTAACGGTGTATCTCACTTGCATAGGTTTCCGTACAACTGTCTCGATTGCAATACTGCTCTTCTTTCCATATGCCGATTCCACGGATGAAACGTGTGCATGGCATCGAGGCTCGGCCTCGGTATATTCGACCGGAAAGGAAAGAACCAATGGCGCGCAAGAGCATCGAGCAGCGACTGGCCGAACTCGAAGCCAAGAAGGCGACGCTCAAGGCGCGATTGACGAAGCGGTCCCGCACCGAAGACACACGGCGCAAGGTCCTGCTCGGTGCCTTCGTCCTGCATCGCCTCGAGAACCGGGCCGACGACGAGACCGTCAAACTCGTCTCGACCTGGTTGCGGCGTGAACTACCCGGCTTCCTCGTCCGCGATGCCGATCGTCCACTCTTCGCGGCCTTCGTCGCCGGCGGGGCGATGGCCGGCGCCGAGATGACCGACACCGTGGCATCGGTCGATGCCTGAGATCGACGAGCTCGTCGCCGCGATCTGGCGCGCCGCCATCGCCTTCCTCGTCGGCGCGGTTCTGGTGACGCTCGGCCCTTGGGCGGCGGACGTGTTTCGCGACGGTGACCCTCGGCTCGCTGTCCTCTTGGATCGCGGAACTCGGCTCGGCGTCGCGGCCTTCCTGTCTCTCTGGTTCTTCGTCACGACGGTCGGCATCCGCGTGCCCCGCATCGCCGCCTTCGTCGGGACCGCGTCGGCGATCGCGATGGTCTCGCTCGCTCTCTGGGCTTACGGTCCGACGATCGTGAGGCTCTACGCCGTCCCCGGTTTCGATCTCCCGATCACGGATCGCGCGATCGTCGCCGGCTGCATGCTCTGGCTGATCGGCTGGGCTCTCCTCGTCCGAGTGGCCGCCGGATCGGCGGGACGAACGCACGATCCGGTCGAACGGCATCGCGCCGCCTCCTCGGTCTACGGCGATGCGCGTTGGGCGACAATGGAACAGGCCGCGGCCGCGCTGCCGGCGACCGGATCGATCGTCGTCGGGGAGCGCTTTCGGGTCGATCTCGAACCCGATCTCTCGATGAGCTTCGATCCTCGCCGCCCCGACACCTGGGGACGGGGAGGGGCGGCACCGCTCCTCGCCTTCGACCTCGAACGCGGCATCGGCAGCGGCCACGGTCTGGTGATTTCCGGATCGGGCGGCGGCAAGACCACGGCCAACGTCGTTCCGACGTTGCTGCGTTGGCCGGGCAACGCGGTCGTGTTCGATCCGTCGATCGAGGTTCTGCCGATGGTGCGCGACGCGCGGGCCACCTTGCGCGACGAGCCGCGCCACATCTTCACGATCGATCCAAACGATCCGGCCGGGTCGGTCGACCTGCTCGACTGGATCGGCAGCGGCACCAAGACCGCCGAAGAGGATATTGCGACGGTCGCGAGTTGGTTCGCCGGCTCGAAGACAGAAAGCCGCGATCCGTTCTTCGCCCAGATGGCCGAAGCGCTGATCCGCGGTCTCCTCGCCCATCTCACCCTGTCGAAAGCGGAAACCGATCGGACCCTTCGGCGCCTGCGTATCCTCATGTCGGAGAGCCACGATCACTTCCAGACGACGACGCTGGAGGTCATCCTGAAGGAGTGGGCGGTCGATAGCTACGTGCATCGCCAGCTCGGGCCGTTTCGCGGCATGCACGGCGCCACATTCTCCGGCATCTACTCCAATGCCGGCGACATGACGAACTGGCTCGCCTTCCCGCGCTTCGCCGACATGGTGAGCACCGCGACCGGCTGGAAGACCACCGATCTCGCGACGAAACACGTCGACGTCTTCATCAACCTGCCGCTCGCCACCGTGCAGGAGCATCCCGGGCTCGGTCGGGTCGTGCTCGGCGCGCTGCTCAACAGCGTGCACCATCACGACAGCGTGCGTCTCGCCGGCGGCGACGAGGCGGCGGTGCCAGTCGCGAAGCGCGTTCTGTTCCTCATCGACGAGGCCGCCCGTCTACAGAACATGCAGGTGCTGACGCTCGTGCGCGACGCCGGTCGCAAATACCGGGCAACCCTCGTCATGATCTACCAGTCGCTCGGCCAGATGGACGCGATCTGGTCCGAGGACGGCCGCGTCGCCTGGATGGACTCGGCGTCGTGGATTTCATTCTCGGCGATCAACTCCAACGAGACCGCGAAATACGTCTCCGACCGCTGCGGCACGATGACCGTCGAGGCGACGTCGCGCACGATCGGCGCGAATGCGCGAGGCGCCACGAGTTCGGCCAACGTCTCGGTCCAACGGCGCAATCTCATCAATCCCGACGAGGTCATGCGGCTGCGCGGTGACGAGCAGATCGTCTTCGTTCTGGCTCAGCCGCCGATCCGATGTGGTCGGGCGTTCTGGTTCAGGCGAGCGGAGATGCGCGCCGTCGTGGCCCAGAACCGATTTCACGCCGGATGACGGCGCGCCGATTCCGACGATCCTCATGAAATCGCACGTTGCCGGACCTCCCATTTCTGGGATGCCCGCCATCCTGCCGCCGCAGGTTGCACCTACCGAATCGAGTTTGCGGTTCGACGTGACGTCGTAACCTCGATCATCACGATCGACCGGCTGACGCGCCTGTCGGCGTCGATTAGAACCGGAAGACCCGTCGCGTGGCCGACTACGACGAAACCCTGGCGTTCATCGCGTCCATCGACGATGCCCCGACCGCGGACGAGGTCTGCCGTCTCCTGCTCGGGTTGAGCAGCCGCTTCGGCCTCACCGGCGTGATCGCCGGCACGATGCCGGGATCCGGAACGCCGCCCTCCGACCAGCAGCGTCACATCCTGCTCGATGGGTGGCCCGACGGTTGGATCGACCGCTACCTCCAACGCGACTATGTCCACATCGATCCCGTCATCGAGAGAATCCGCAAGGACCGCAACCCGTTCATGTGGGACGAAGCACCGATCGCGCCGACGCTTCGGCGAGAAGCGGCGACGATGAACGGAGAGGCTCGAGAATTCGGGCTGGCCGGTGGGATGGCCGTGCCGCTCGTCACCCTCGAAGGGAAAATCGCTTCCGTCTCCTTCGGCGGGCACCACATCGAACTCTCCCCGGACGATCGCAGCATGCTCGCGCTCGTGTCCGTCTATGCCATCGGTCGGGCGTTTCGCCTGAGCCGGCCGATATCACCGGTTCCGACCTGCCTTTCTCCTCGCGAAACCGAAGCCATCCGATGGGCCGCCATCGGCAAGACCGACTGGGAGATTTCCATGATCATGGCGATCTCCGAGCACACCGCAGCGCGCCATCTCGCCAATGCGAAACGCAAGCTCGGCGCGGCCAACCGTGCTCACGCCGTCGCCGAAGCGATCCGCGCCGGCATCGTCCGCTGACGGAATCAATACCCGGATCCCGCAATTGGCGGCCTCACGGGTTTGACCGATGGTCCCGGCCTCTCGACACAGGAGGTCATCATGATCATCGCAGTTTCCGGAGCCGATCAGGCGGAATTCCCCCATCTCTTCGAGCAGTCGTCGCGGCTACGCCACCAGGTGTTCGTCGAAGAAATGGGATGGGAGGACCTGCGTCGCGCCGACGGCCGCGAGTTCGACCAGTTCGACGACGAACATGCCGTCCACCACTTCTGCGTTCGCGACGGTGCCGTCGTCGGCTATCAGCGAATGCTGCCGACGACGCGTCCGAACCTGCTCTCGTCGGTCTTTCCCGAGCTTTGCGAGGGGACCCCGCCGTGCTCCGATCGCATTTGGGAGCTCACCCGCTATTGCGTCGCGCCCGAACATCGGGACGGGCGGCGTGGCGTTTCGACGGCCGGCTCCGAACTGATCGCCGGCTTCGTGGAGTGGGGCATGAGTTCCGGCATCGACAACGTCATCATCGAGTTCGAGCCGATGTGGGTCTTGCGCGCGATGCAGCTCCAATTTCTCGCCCGTCCGCTCGGCTTCCAGCGAAAGATCGGCAACCAGCAGATCGTCGCGACCCAGGTCACCTTCGGCCAGCGCACGATCGACGCCATCCGCGCGTTTCGCGGGGCTCATGCACCCGTCTTGGAGCTCTGGGGCCGGCTCGGCGAGGCGACGCCGCAGGCCCTGGCTGTCTGAACAGGAGATGGAACGGATAGGCTGGAGACCCACGATGACGAACATGTCCTTCGCTCGCTCGAGCACCTCGATCGCCGAAATCATCCTGCCGGTGACCGGCGTGCTGGCGATCGACGATCTCGATTGCCTGGCAGATCGGCTCGAACGCGCCAATGGCGACGAGGCGCTCCGCGTTCTCGTCGTCCGCAGCGCCGCCGACGCCTTCTCGTCCGGTGCCGATCCGGCGGAACTCGCTTCCATCGACGATCTGGCCGGGCTTTCGGCGACGGTCACACGCTTCTTCGAAGCGCTGATCGGATGCGACAAGATCATGATCGCCGCGGTCGACGGTCCCTGCACCGGTCTGGGAATGACGATGCTGCTTCATTTCGATGCGGTTCTCGCGACCGATGCGGCGCGGTTCTCGGCGCCGTTCGTGGAACTCGGGCTTGTGCCGGAGGCTGCCTCGACGCTCCTGGCGGTGAGGAGGTTCGGCTATCTCCGTGCCTTCGATCTCTTCTGCGGGGGAGGGGAGATCGACGTCGCCGAGGCCATGTCGATCGGTCTCGTCGGCGAGCATGTCGCGAGAGGCGAGTTGCTGGCGACCGCCCGCGAACGCGCGATCCGTCTGGCGCGGAAGCCGCCGATCGCCCTCACGGCCACGCGACGGCTGTTGCGCTCGACGGAAGAGGCGAGGGCACGCTGTCGTGCCGAAATCGAACTCTTCGAGGAGTGCCTCCGA
>JAAYVT010000514.1 GCA_012517025.1 Phyllobacteriaceae bacterium
GTGTGCGGGCAGTGGATCGACACCACGTCCATGCGGGCGAGCATCTGGTCGAGGCTCTCCCACCAGGTCGCGTCCAGCCCCTCCTCCACCGAGGTCGGGAGGCGGCGGCGGTTGTGGTAGTGGATCGACATGCCGAAGGCCTTGGCGCGGCGCGCCACCGCCTGACCGATTCGGCCCATGCCGATGATGCCGAGGCGCTTGCCGTTGATGCGGTGGCCGAGCATCCAAGTCGGCGACCAGCCGCCCCAATCGCCGGTGCGCATCACCGCGATGCCCTCGGCCATCCGGCGCGGCACCGCGAGAATCAGCGCCATCGTCATGTCGGCGGTGTCCTCGGTGAGGACGCCGGGGGTGTTGGTGACGGTGATGCCGCGATTGAGCGCCGTCTGGACGTCGATGTTGTCGACGCCGTTGCCGTAGTTGGCGATCAGACGCAGCTGCGGGCCGGCCTGGGAGATCACCGCCGCGTCGATGGCGTCGGTCACCGTCGGCACCAGGACCTCGCAGCTCTTGACCGCCTCGACCAATTCGGCCTGAGTCATCGGACGATCGTCGACGTTGAGGCGCGCGTCGAAGAGTTCGCGCATGCGGGTCTCGACGACATCGGGCAACCGACGCGTGACGACGACCGAGGGTTTGCTCTTCGACATGGATTCACTCTCCCCGAAGTGACTTCGTTTCCGCGACCGCGTCTTTCGCGCGCGACCCGATCGCCATCGATTTTCCGCGGTTCCGAGGGCTCGCCTCGGGGACCGTCCCGACCCGCCCCGGGGGCGAAAGTCGAGGATCGTTGAAGGCTCGTTAACCGTGACGCTTCCAAACTTCCGTCCCGAAGCGTCGGGCCCGCCGTTCTCTCTAGCAGAAGCCTCGCAAATGACAATTCGTCGTGGAACCTACCTTTCGTCGCGTTCGACGGCAGGCACCTCGCGTGCCCGCCGGTTCGCCGCGACCGTCGCGACGGCGGCCCTCGGCCTCGCCGTCGCGGCCGGCGGCGCCCTCGCCCAATCGCAGCAGGTGGGGCCGAGCGGACTGCCGTTGCCGCGCTTCGCCTCGACCAAATCGAGCCCTGTCAACGTCCGGATGGGACCGAGCCGGGATCACGACGTCGCCTTCACTTTCGTCAAACCGGGCGTGCCGGTCGAGATCACCCAGGAGTTCGACGTCTGGCTGCGCATCCGCGACAGCGAAGGCGCCGAGGGCTGGGTGCAGAAGACGTTGTTGTCGGGTCGCCGCACCGCGCTGGTGATGCCGTGGGAGAAGAAGGGCGACACCCCGATCCGCGACGAGCCGAAGGCCGACGCCGTGGTCGTCGCCGAGGCCGAGCCGGGGGTGCTCGTCGACGTCGCCGAATGCAACGGCCATTGGTGCCGCATCGCCGCCGGAGGAATCAAGGGGTGGATCGAGCAGGGTCGCGTCTGGGGCGCCTATCCCGACGAGGTGTTCCGCTGACGGGGCTCGGCGGACGCGCCCGCCGCCACGCCCCGATCTCCTCCGAACGAGGGAGGCGGAGCGACGACATTCGATTTGCAATTTGCATACGAAGGTCGGAAATTCGTCGGATCTCGGCGGCTTTCCCGAGGTGAGCGCGGCATTTCGGCCGTTGCTCCCCGCCCGTTTCCCGTGCCATGCATGGTGCCCATGCCCGATCCCGTCCTCGCCAATCGTCTCGCCGCTCTCGCCACCGCTCTCGACGACGCCGTCCACGCCGAAACGGACGATCTGTCGCCGAGCGCCGTCGCCGCTCTCCAGACGATTCGCCAGGACGGACCGTTGGCGATCCAGGACGTCGCCAAGACCATCGGGCTCACCCATTCGGCGACGGTCCGGCTGATCGACCGGCTGGAGAAGGACTGGCTGGTCCGCCGGCTGTCGCGCAAGGGGCGCGAGGTGCGGGTCGAAGTGACGGCGCGCGGACGCCGCCGCGCCGCGCAGTTCCAGGACAAGCGCCTGGCGGTGGCGAACGGCCTGCTCGACGCGCTCGATCCGGCCGAACGTCAGGCACTCGCCGGCATCCTCGACAAGCTGCTCGCCGCCTCGGTGGTCGACCCGGAGGGGGCGACGCGCACCTGCCGGTCGTGCGAGCGCGAGGGCTGCCGCAAGGCCGGGTGTCCGGTCGAGGCGGCGGCGCGCGCCCTGCCGCCGGCCCCGCCGCCGCGCTGAGCGTCTCGCCGGTCGCCACGATCTCGACGCGGCATGCGAAACGGGCGCCCTCTCGGGCGCCCGTCGACGTATTCGTGCGGAAGAA
>JAAYVT010000515.1 GCA_012517025.1 Phyllobacteriaceae bacterium
CACCGGGGTGAGCGCGAGGACGCCGTAGGTCGCGGTCGCCGCGACGATCAACCCGAGGCCGAGCCGGCGCAGGCGCGGGCGCCACGCCGCGAGGGCGAGCGCGAGGAGGCCGAGGGCCAGCGCGAAGAAGATCAGCGAGGAGGGAAAGGCGAGCCAGCCGAGCAGTTTCGCGAACCGGAACAGCACGTTCTCGCCTCCTTCCCGGCGCCGAAGACGCGAAGGGCCTCTCGCGAGGCCCTTCGGAAACCGTATCGGATCACCCTCAGGCGAGGTCGCCGGTGGTCTTGATGATCTTGTTCACCAGACCGTAGGCGATCGCCTCTTCCGGACCCATCCAGAAGTCGCGATCGGTGTCCTTGGCGATGCGCTCGAGCGGCTGGCCGGTCGCGTCGGCGAAGATCTGGTTCAGGCGGTCACGCATCTTGATGATCTCGCGGGCCTGGATCTCGATGTCGGTGGCCGGACCACCGGCGCCGCCGGAGGGTTGATGCAGCAGGAAGCGGGTGTTGGGCAGGCAGAAGCGCCGCTCCTTGGGCACCGAGACGTAGATCAGCGCGCCGGCCGAGGCGACCCAACCGACGCCGATCATGTTCACCGGCACGTCGATGAAGCCGATCATGTCGTGGATCATGTCGCCCGATTCGACGTGGCCGCCGGGCGAGCAGACGATGACGTTGATCGGGTCCTTCGACACCTGCGACAGCGCCAGCAGGCGGGCGGTGACGTCGCGGCCGAGCTCCTGGGTGATCGAGCCGGTGATCAGCACGGTGCGGGCGTCGAAGAGGTGCTTGTCGACCGGAACCGACTGCGGAGTCTTGGTCTTCTCCTCGTCCTCTTCTTCCTCGTCGTCGAGGCGGGTGTACCAGTAGGTCTTCGGGGTCTTGATCATGGCGGGTCCGAACGAGAACGTGAGGACATGGGCTGGTGCTAGATGTAGAGGTCCGAGGTCGCCCTGTCGAGGCCACTCGCGCCGCAGGCGAGAGGCGAGCCCCGGAGCGGGGGACGGACGACCGGCGCGGGCGGCGGAACGCCGGCGCCTTTCCGGAGGATGAGACGATGTGGGATTTCTCGATCTCCCGGTCGATCGCGCTGGTGGCGCGGACTTGGCCGTTCACCCTGCTGCGGCTGGCGATCTGGGGGGCGATTCTCGCCGCCACGCTCGCGGCGGTGACGATCGGCGCCGGGCTCGGCTGGGGCATCGGCCACGTCGGCTCCGCCGATTTCCGCCAGGGGGCGACGCTGTGGGGCGGCGTCGCCGGCTTCGCGGTGGTTTTCGTCGGCCTGTGGACGCTGCGGGAATATCTCCTCTATCTGGTCACCGCCGGCCACGTCGCGGCGATGGTGGCGGTCGCCGACGGGCGCACGCCGCCCTCCGGGGTCGCCCAGATCCGCTTCGCCCTCGCGGAGGTGAAGGAGCGATTCGGCGAGATCCACCTCCTTTGGGTGCTCGACCGGGCGGTGAAGGGAGCGGTCGGGGCGGTGGTCGGCCTGCTGCAGGGGCTGGACTTCTTGGTCGGCGGTGGGCTCGACGGCTTGGTGCGGCTGGCGCGCACGCTGCTCCGCCTCTCCACCACCTTCCTCGACGAACTGGTGCTCGCCCGCGAGATCCGGCTCGCCTCGACCGATCCGTGGACGACGGCGCGCGAGGTGATCGTGCTCTACGCCCAGAACGCCGGCCTCGTGTTCAAGAACGCGGTGTGGCTGATGGTGCTGCGCTGGGTGGCGGCGATCGTGGTGTTCGCGGTGGCGCTCGGACCGGCGGTGACGGCGGCGTGGATCGTGCCAGGGCCGAGCACCGGTTGGGCGCTCTTGCTGTCGCTGCTGGTGGCGATCGGACTGCAGCGGGCGCTGATCGATCCCTTCTGCATCGCCTCGCTGATGCAGGTGTGGGAACGCGACATCGAGGGGCAGATGCCCGATCCGGTGTGGGACGAGCGTCTGGCGGCGGCGTCACGACCGTTCCGCGAGATCACCGAGCGGGCGGCGGCGGCCTTCACCGGCCGCCCGGCGTGAAGCGCCGGCCGGAGACGGCCGGGCATTCGACGTGAGGTGCCGGCCGGAGACGGCCGGCCGTTCGACGTGAAGTGCCGGCCGGAGACGGCCGGCCGGGGGCGTCACTTGCCGAAGCAGATCTTCTCGAAGGTCTTCAGTGGCCCGGCGATGCCGGCGCGCGGCGGCAGATCCTCGAGCGGGATCTCGACCGGCGGCGCCGAACCGATCGTCAGCACGATCGGGCCGGGCGCCTTCAAGACCGGCAGCAGCTCCTTCGCCAGTTTCTTGCGCGCCGCGCCCTCGATGTCGTGCTCGCCGGAGAAACCGACCACGCCGCTGTCGCGGTCGGGATCGGCGGATCCGGTCAGCCGGTATTCGGCGTCGGCGACGGCGAGGGTGAGGTCCACTCCCTCCCCGGCGGCGAGCCCGGGCACGCCGGCCGAATAGATCGCGAAACTGTCGGCATCGCGCAGGCAGGCGATGGTGAGCAGGCGCGGGCCGCCGGCGGTCTCGGTGGCGATCAGGAAGGCGCGCCGGCGCGGATCGGTGGCGACCGACCAACCGGCGCGATCGCCCTCCTCGGCCTTCGGCGCCGGCGGCGCGACCAATAACGACGTCAGCCCCAGCGCGGCGGCGAGGGCGATGGGGACACGCGGCATGACTTTCCCTCTCCTTGCGGGCGGCGCCCGCTTCCCGTCGGCGACGGGGTCAGTCGAGCATCGGCAGATTGGCGCAGACGATGCGGCCGGAGGCGGCGTCGATCACCAGCCAACCGTCGATCGGCGAGGCGTCGCCGGCGGGCTCCGGCACCACCACGTGGAAGCTCCACACCCGCGTGGCGCCGCCGCCGCAGACGGTGTCGCTGCGCGCGCCGAGGCGGCGCTCGCGCAGGTTGGCGATCACCTCGGCGTCGGTCTCGCCGTAGGGGTTGCCCTTGAGGATCGCCACGGCGCGCTTCACCGCCTGTTTCTCGCCGAGTTCGGCGGCGTTCACGCCGCAGGACAGGGCGAGGAGGCAACCGATGGCGACGGCGATCGACGTCGAAATTCGCAACATGTTCGGCCTCCCGGACGGACCTCCCGAAGATGCCGACAGTCTAGCGCCAACCCCGCCGCCGCGCCTTGCGCCTGCGCAATCGCGTCGCTCAACCGAGCCCGTACCACCAGGTGGCGAAACCGAGGACGGCGAAGAAACCGACGCAGTCGGTGACGGTGGTCACGAAGACGCCGGAGATCACCGCCGGGTCGCCGCCGATCTTCTCGATCAGGAGGGGGATACCGACGCCGGCGAGACCGGCGGCGATGAGGTTGGCCACCATCGCGCCGCCGACCACGAGGCCGAGTTGCCACTCGCGATACCATCCCCACACCGACAGGCCGACGATGACGGCGAAGGCGAAGCCGTTGAGGAAGGCGACCATCACCTCGCGATTGATGAAGCGCGACAGATTGAGGCTGCCGACCTCGCGGGTGGCGAGGGCGCGCACCGCGACCGTCATGGTCTGGGTGGCGGCGACGCCGCCCTGCCCCGCCACCACCGGCGCGAGCGCCGCCAGCGCCACGATCTTCGCAATGGTGTCCTCGAAGAGCCCGATCACCGAAGCGGCCAGGAAGGCGGTCAAGAGGTTGACGAAGAGCCACATGAAGCGGTTGCGGGTGGTGTACCAGACGGTGTCGGAGATCTCTTCGTCGCCGACGCCGCCCAGGGCGCGCATGTCCTCTTCCGCCTCCTCCGACACGACGTCGACGACGTCGTCGGCGGTGATCACCCCGACCAGATGGTCGGCGTCGTCGACCACCGGCAGCGAGATCAGGTTGTAGCGGGCGAAGCGGAGGGCCACGTCCTCGCGATCGTCGTCGACGCGGGCGGTGATGCGATCCTCGTCGAGGATGTCGCCGATCGGGATCAACCGTTTGGTGCGCAGCACCTTGTCGAGGGCGACGGTGCCGGCGAGGCGGAAGGTCGAATCGACGACGTGGATTTCGTAGAAGTCGTTCGGCAGATCCTCGGTCTCGCGGCAGTAGTCGATCACCTGCCCGACCGTCCAGGTCGGCGGCACGGCGATGAACTCCGTCTGCATCAGACGGCCGGCGGAATCCTCGGGATAGTCGAGCGAACGAACCAGACCGACGCGTTCGGCGACCGGGATCTTGTCGAGAATCTCGGCGCGATCGGCGTCGTCGAGGTCCTCGAGGATGTAGACCGCGTCGTCCGAATCGAGGTCGCGCACGCCTTCGACGACGGTCTCGTGCGGCAGGTCCTCGATCAGCTGGACGCGCACCGACTCGTCGAGTTCGACCAGGGCGGAGAAGTCGAAGTCCTCGCCCATCAAGGCGACGAGTTTGGGTCGTTGATCGGCGTCGAGGGCGCCGATCAGTTCGGCGAGATCCGATTCGTGCAGATCGCCGACCAGTTCGTGCAGGCGCTCGGCGTCGCCCTCGTCGATCGCCCGATCGACGGCGGTGTGGAAGGCGCGGGTCAGGTCGCCGTCCTCGTCGCGCAGCGGCAACGGGGCCGGGTCCGGCGCGGCCGGCGGCTGCGGAATCGGCTCCGACGACGCGGTCGGTGCGGCGGCGGCGAGATCGCTCGGCGCGAGATCGCGCTTCGGCGCCGACGCATCGGAGGCGGCGGCGGGAGCGGCGGCGCGCGACAGGTCTTCGTCGGTCATGCTCTTCCCTCGCCTCGCGGCGACCGACGGTCGCCGGCCGATCGTGTGCGATCGATCTAGCCGCGCGCGGGCGCCGGTGCCAGCGCAAAATGTCGAGATCGACGTCGATGCCGACGGGTCGGCGGATCTCGCCACGAAACGGCCTTTTCCCGACGTCAGGATGAGGGGATGTTAACGTGACGTTCACGGACCGGACGGTAGCGTGGTTAACGATTTCTCGTGCCACCGTCCGCTTCCGCGTCTCCCGAGCGACGGATCCCCACCGACGGGGACGTCGAGCGTCACGGATGTCCGCCGAGGGACACGCCGCCGTGGGGCGGCGACCACTCTCGGTTGTTTTCGACCGTTCGCCGACGAGGCGACGTTGCGGAGTTCATCATGCGTCCTTCGTACCGGCGGACCGCGTCCGCGCTTCTGGCTGGCACTCTGATCGGCGGTTTCGTGAGCCTGGGCATCGCCGTCGCCCAGGACGCGCCGCCGTTGATGCTCGGTCAGCCGCAGACGCCGCCGCGCGCCGTCGCGCCGGTGCCGAGCGCCAAGACGGCGGCGGCCAAGCCCGCCGCCAAGCCGACGACGCCGAAGCCGATCGCCAAGACGGCGGCCAAGCCCGCCGCACCGGCCGCCGGCAAGCAGGCGAAGGCCGTGAAGCCGCCGGCCAAGCCGAGCGCGACGGATGCCGCCGCCCGCGCCGCCAAGCTCGCCGCGATCACCGCCCAGCCGGTGCCGCCGCATCACGATCACGTCTTCGAGGCGCCGAAGCCGACGGCTTGCGCCAATCCGAACGCCATCGGCGTGTCGCGCGTCATGAAGGTCGACACCACCGGCGGCTTCTACGTCGGCTCGACCTATCACACCCGCCTGCCGCTGGAGCCGAAGGCGGTCGTGTTGACCTTCGACGACGGCCCGATGGGTCCGCGCACCGACCGCGTGCTGAAGGCGCTCGACGAGGAATGCACCAAGGCGACCTTCTTCATCGTGGGGCAGATGGCCAAGGCCTATCCGCAGACGCTGCGCAAGACCGCGGCGGCGGGGCACACCATCGGCTACCACACGATGACGCATCCGCTGAACCTCTCGAAGTGGCCGCTCGACAAGGCGGAGAACGACGTCCGCTCCGGTTGGCAGACCGTCGACCAGATCCTCTACGGCCACGCCGGCGACCGCCCGGCGACGCCGTTCTTCCGCTATCCTGGTCTCTTCAACTCGCGCGCCCTCAACGAGTGGTTCAACTCGATGGACATGGGCGTGTGGACGATCAACGCCGCCGGCAACGACTGGCTCAAGGGCCATCTCACCCAGGCCGACGGGCCGAACGTGATGAACGAGGCGCTGAAGGAGCTCGAAGCCAGCAAGGGCGGCATCCTGCTGCTGCACGACATCAAGGACTCCTCGTCCTCGATCGTCGGACCGCTGCTCAAGGAACTGAAGGTGCGCGGCTTCAAGATCGTTCAGATCGTGCCGAAGAACCCGCCGCCGAAGCTGGTCGCCGGACCGATCGAGGGCATCACCCCGACGATCGAGAACACCGCCGCGCCGCTCGCCGAGCGCAGCGTCGACAATTTCGACGCCGCCCGTCAGCTCGCCCAGATGAACGCCGGCCGCGACGGCAAGTCCTCCACCGCGCCGCTGCCGGCCTACGGCGCGGCGACGGCGAAGCCGACGATCGTTCCGATCGCCGCCACGCCGGTGACCGCTCCGACGGCGCCCGTCGCCGAGCCGGAGACCACCGGCAGCGTCGCGACGACGCCGGCCAAGAGCGACGGCTGGTTCAGCGCCACCGCGACGTCGTTCCGCGGCCTCGGCGGCGCGCTCGGCCTGTGGTGAGCCCCACGCCGATCACCCGACTTCACCGGCGCCGCCGATCGCAGGATCGGCGGCGTCCGCGTTTCTCGCTCGCTCGCGAGGTGCCTCGCGTGTCCGTTCTCGTCCGTCCGATCGCCGTCGCGCTCGCCCTCCTCGCCGCCGGGGCGGCGCAGGCGGGGACCTGCCCGCGTCCCGGCACGCTCGGGGTCTCGCGCGTGCTGCCGGTCGAGGTCGGCGCCGACGGGCTGTTCGTCGGCACCAAGAGCTATCCCGACACGCTGCCGCTCGCCGATCACGAGATCGTCCTCAGCTTCGACGACGGACCGGCCGGCAAGACCACCGACGCGGTGCTGGCCGCGCTCGAGGCGGAGTGCGTGAAGGCGACCTTCTTCGTCGTCGGCGAGATGGCGGCGGCGCATCCCGAGCAGCTGCGGCGGATGGCGGCGGCGGGCCACACCATCGGCCACCACACCATGACGCACACGATCCTCACCAAAGTGCCGTTCGAGCGCGGCGAGGCCGACGTCGAGACCGGCTGGCAGACCGTCGACCGCATTCTGACCGGCACCGCCGGCGATCGGCCGAAGACGCCGTTCTTCCGCTACCCCGGCTTCGCCGCGACCAAACCGCTCGACGCGTGGCTCACCGAGCGGCGCGTCGCGGTGTTCGGGGCCGACTTCTGGGGCTCGGACTGGAACAAGTCGACGCCCGAGGCGCTGCTCGCCCTCACGCTTTCGCGGATCGAAGCGCGCGGGCGCGGCATCCTGCTCCTGCACGACACCCACGATTACACCGCGGCGATGGTGCCGGGGCTGCTCGCCGCCTTGAAGGCGAAGGGCTGGCGGGTGGTGCAGATCGTGCCCGCGCCTCCCCCCGCCACCGGCGGCTGATCTCAGGACACCGCCACCGGAGTGCCGACCGGCGTCGCCGCCGCGACGCCGGCGCCGATCTCGATGCGGCGGCCGGTCGCGGCGTCGAAGAGGTGGAGAGCCTCGGGAGCGAAGCGGATCGCCAAGCCCTCCGGCGCGCCCCTGGCGAGCGCGGCGTCGGCGGAGACGACGAGGTCCTGGCCGTCGAGGCGGCCGTGCACCAACGCGGCGGAGCCGAGTTGCTCGACGAAGTCGACGTCCATCACCAAGGTCGGGTCGTTGACCGCGGCGCCGGTGGCGACCTCCTCGGGGCGGATGCCGAGCACCACCGCGGTTCCCGGCGCGAGGTCGTGACGCGGCAGCGCGACGGTGCGGTTTCGCCCGAAGACGGCGGCGCCGGCGGCGTCGATCGTCGCCTCGATCAGGTTCATCGGCGGAGAGCCGATGAAGGAGGCGACGAAGCGGCTGGCCGGGCGATGCCAGACCTCGAGCGGGGTGCCGACCTGCTCGACCCGTCCGCCGTTGAGCACGACGATGCGGTCGGCCAGCGTCATCGCCTCGACCTGATCATGGGTGACGAAGACCGAGGTGGCGCCGAGCCGGTTGTGCAGCTTGCGGATCTCGATGCGCATCTGCACGCGCAGCTTGGCGTCGAGGTTCGACAGCGGCTCGTCGAAGAGGAAGACCTTGGGTTCGCGGATCATCGCGCGGCCCATGGCGACGCGCTGGCGCTGACCGCCGGAGAGCTGCGCCGGGCGGCGCTCCAGCAGATCGACGAGGCCGAGCGATCGCGCCACCGCCTCGACCCTGGCGCGGCGTTCGACGCGGGCGAGGCCTGCGACCTTCAGCGCGTAACCGATGTTCTCGCCGACCGTCATGTGCGGATAGAGGGCGTAGTTCTGGAACACCATGGCGCAGCCGCGCTCACGCGGCTCGAGGGAGTTGGCGCGGCGGCCGTCGATCGACAGGTCGCCGGCGGTGATGTCCTCGAGCCCGGCGATCATCCGCAGCAGCGTGGACTTGCCGCAGCCCGACGGGCCCAGCACCACCACGAACTCGCCGGAGCCGATGTCGAGGTCGAGCGCCTGCACCACGGCGGTGGCGCCGTAGGATTTGGCGACGTTGCGAAGCGTGATTTCGGCCATCCGTCCGTCCTCGATCCGACAGGTCATTTCTCGGTGGCGATGAGGCCGCGCACGAACCAGCGCTGCATCGCCACCACCACGATCAGGGTCGGCGCCATGACGATCAGCGTTCCGGCCATTGCGATGTTCCACTCGGGCACGCCGCCGACGTTGGGGATCAACTGTTTCAGTTCGGTGACGGCGGTGGCGTGGCTCGGCTCGGTCGTGACCAGGAGCGGCCACAGGTACTGGTTCCACGCCCACAGGAACATGATGGTGGCGAGCGCGGCGACGTTGTTGCGGCTGAGCGGCAGCAGCACGTCGAAGAAGAAGCGGATCGGTCCGGCGCCGTCCATCTTCGCCGCCTCGACCAGCTCGTCCGGGATGGTCATGAAGAACTGGCGATAGAGAAAGGTGCCGGTGGCGGTGGCGACCAGCGGCAGGATCAGGCCGGCGTAGGAATTGAGGAGGCCGAACTTCAGGTCGAAGCGGAGGCCGGTCACCGCGGTGATCAGACCGCTCAGGCCGGTCGCGTCGAGGATCGCCCGATAGGGCTCGAGGACGTCGGCGGCGACCGCGTAGGTCGGCACGATGCGCACCTCGAGCGGCAGCATCAGGGTGACGAAGATCGCCCAGAAGATCGCCTGCCGGCCGGGGAAGCGGAAGAACACGATGGCGAAGGCGGTCAGCGCCGAGACGATCACCTTGCCGAAGGCGACGCCGCCGGCGAAGACGAAGCTGTTCAAGAGCTTAGGGCCGAGATCGGCGCGCACCCAGGCCTCGCGCAGATTTTCGAGGAAATGCCCGCCCGGGGTGAGCGGCATCGGCACCAGATTGACCGCCACGAGGTCGTGCGAGGCGGCGATCACCACGATCGCGAAGGGCGCGATCACGGCGAGAAAGCCGAGCAACAGGACGACGTGAGTGACGACGTTCAGAATCGGAGTGCGTTCGATCATCGCCGCCTCACTTGTAGTGCACGCGCCGCTCGACGAAGCGGAACTGGACGATGGTGAGGGCGACGATGAGCAGCATCAGGATGATCGACTGCGCCGCCGCGCCGGAATAGTCGAGGCCTTTGAAGCCGTCGAAATAGATCTTGTAGACCATCAGCTCGGTGGCGCGGGCGGGGCCGCCCGAGGTCATGACGTCGACGATGCCGAAACTGTCCTGGAAGCTCTCGGTGATGTCGATGACGAGCAGGAAGAACACCGTCGGGGTCAGGAGCGGCAGTTGGATGTCGCGCAGGCGGCGCAGCCAGCCGGCACCGTCGAGGGCCGCGGCTTCGGTCAGCGCCTTCGGGATGCCCTGCAGCGCGGCGAGGAAGAAGACGAAGTCGTAGCCGACGTATTTCCACGAGAAGGCGACGATCACCGAGGCCATGGCGTCGCCGCCGTCGAGGGCGGGATCCCACAGGCCCGGCCAGATCTGGTTGACGAAGGACAGGAACCCCGCCTCCGGCGCCATCATGAAGCGGAAGGCGAGCGCCAAGGCCGGTGCGGCGATGCCGTAGGGCCAGATCATCACCACCCGATAGAACTTCGAGCCGGCGAGCTCGCGATCGACCAGCACGGCGAGGACCAGCGCGATCCCCATCGCCAGCGCGGTGGAGATGCCGGCGAACACGGTCGAGCGGACGATCGAGTTCCAATAGAGCGGATCGGACAGGATCTGGCGGAAATTGTCGAGCCCGACCCATGTGTTGCCGCCGCCCCAGGGCTGCTGCAGGGTCAGCGACCAATAGACCGCCTGCCCGGCCGGCCAATAGAAGAAGGTGAAGATCAGGATGATCTGCGGCACCGCGAAAGCGATGCCGATCCACCAGTGCCGGAAACTCGCGCGTCGGGTCATGAGGGTCTCGGGGAGGCGTCGATCGAGCTCGTCGGGGGCGCCCGAAGGCGGCGGAAACGACGCCGGGCGCCCCTCGCGGCGAGGAGCGCCCGAACGTCCGGTCGCCCGATCAGGGCAGCTGCTTGCCCTTGTAGGTCGCCTCGAAGCGACGCAGCACCGTGTTGCCACGCTCGACCATGCCGTCGATCGCCGGCTGGACCTGCTCCTTGCCGGAGAAGATCGCCTGCAGACCGTTGCCGACCTCGGCGCGGATCTGGGTGAAGTTGCCGAGGCGGATGCCGCGGGTGAGCGGGGTCGGCGGGGTGAAGGTCAGCGATTCGATCGCCGCCTCGCGACCCTTGTAGGGGGCCTTGTCGTAGAAGCCTTCCTTCTTCATGTACTCGAAGCCGGACTTGGTGACCGGGATGTAGCCGGTGACGGTCGACCAGAACAGCGCGCTCTCCGGCTTCGCGACGAAGGCGAGGAAGGCGGCGGCGCCCTTGTATTCGGCGGCCGACTTGCCCTTCAGCGTCCACAACGAAGCGCCACCGACGAGGCTGTTCTTGCGTTCGGTGCCGGCATAGACCGGCAGCATGGCGACGTCCCAAGTGACGCCTTCCTTGGCGGTGCGGCCGACCGTGCCGTGATCGCCGACCGAGGTCATGATCATCTGGCAGTCGCCGGCGGCGAAGGCCTGGACCATGTCCTGACCCAACTCCTTCGACTTGATCTTGACGAGACCGTCGTCGTACCACGCCTTCAGATCGGTCACGTATTTGACGAACTTGGTCTTGTTGAAGACGAGTTCGGCGTCGAGGCCGTCGTAGCCGTTGTTCTTGCTGGCGATCGGCTCACCGTGGATGGCCGAGAACTGCTCCATCAGCTGCCAGCTCTCGTTGGCCGAGACGTTGATCGCCATCGGGCACTCGTAGCCGGCCTTCTTCAGCGCGACCATGTCGTCGTGCGCTTCTTCCCAGGTCTTCGGCGCGGCGGTCTTACCGATCTTCTCGAAGGCGCCCTTGTTCCAATAGAGCAGCGGCGTCGAGGAGTTGAAGGGGAAGGAGAACATCTGCCCCTTCGACGAGGCGTAATAGCCGGCGATGCCGCCGATGTAGTCGTTCCAGTCGACTTTGTAGCCGTTGTCTTCCATCAGCTTGTACGAAGGTACGAAGGCGTCGGAGAGCATCATGGTGGCGGTGCCGACGTCGTAGACCTGGACGACGGTCGGCTGCTTGCCGGCGCGGAAGGCGGCGATGGTGTTCTGCAGCGCGGCGTCGTAGTTGCCCTGGCTGGTGCAGACCACCTCGAACTCGTTCTGCGAGGCGTTGAAGCGGCCGCAGACCTCCTGCACGCGCTTCTCGAGATCGCCCGAGAGGCCGAACCAGAAATCGAACTTGGTCTTCTCCGCCGCCTGGGCGGTCGTGGCGAGCAGGAGCGCCGCGAGCGCGGCCGTCGTCGGGAACGTCTTCTTCATCGTCGGTTCCTCGGGAAACGACGTCGTCGCCGGCCGGCGAATGCGACGTCGAGGATGGGGACCGGCGGACATTGCGGAGCCTCGATGACGTGCCGCAGACGATTCGATGACGGTTCCGTGTACGATCGTTCAGCGAGCATCGGCCGGCGCCGGCGCGTCGGCGAACTTCGGCCGACCCCGCCGCCGATCGGCTCGAATCGCGCTTCGGCGCGGCGGCAACCACGGGCGTGGCGCGGCGAAGCACCGCGCCCCCGCAGGGCGCGTCCCGCTTCGTCCACGAGTGACGAGCGCGACGACTCGGATCACATTCGCCGCCGTCTGCCGTGGACCCCGGGGGCGACGATGAAAGCGAACACCATCTCGATCGGCGTCTTTTCGACGATCGTCTGCGCCGTTCTTCTGAGTGGATGCGAGACGACGGAGGCGAACCGGATCGCCTACGACCACGCCTCGGCCTCCAGCGACCAGTTCCTGAAGGACCGCTACGCCTGCATCAAGGAATCGATGGGCTTCGTGCAATCCGGCAAGAGCTACGTCACCGACGGCTACGGCCAGAGCCGATCCGAAGGCAAGAACGCGGTGAACGGCCCGGTGTTCAACAACTGCATGGCGTTGAAGGGATACACCCAGAACGACGAGGCCGGCCGGCTGGTGGTGCCGCCGGCGCTGGTCGTGCCCTCCTACGACTGAGCCCCTCCCGGGAGGGAGCCGCAGGGGCGCCGAAGACGGCACCAAAAGAAAATCGGCCCCGAACCGAAGTTCGGAGCCGATTTTTCTTTCCTCATGGTGCGGCCGATTGGACTCGAACCAACACGGGTCTCCCCACTAGCACCTCAAGCTAGCGCGTCTACCAATTCCGCCACGGCCGCGACCGGAGGAAGGTGTCGCGACGACTTCCGTCGTGCGAACCGGCGCTCATGTACCCCATCGGATTCGCCGGATCAAGCACCCCGACGGGAAAATCTGTGTGGAAGATCACGGGGGTCGGCGGCGCGGCCGTCAGACCCGGCGAACATTGTCGCGCGGCCGGAAGCCGGGGGCGCGGAACAGCACCTCCTTGATGGTGATGCCGACGCGGTCGCCGCGCAGAATCACTTGGCCGGTGGCCACCGGAACGTCGTTGGCGAAGATCTGGACGTCGTCGGTCTCACGCGTGTCGAGCTCGATGACCGCTCCGCGGCCCATCCGCAGGACCTGATGGATCGGGACGTGCGTCGATCCCAGCACCACCGAAATGTCCACGCCGATGTTGTCGAACGGAGTCATATGGTGTTCTCCTCGCCTCGCGCGCCCGGTCGCGCCGAACGCCCGAAGAGTGGCAGGTCGGTGGTTAGCGAATGGTAAACGAGACGTCCCGAAACGACATCGAAGCCCCTCTCTCCGTCCCTCTCGCCGATGTGGCGGCGCCTCGCCCCGATCGCGACCACGTGCTCGACGGCGGCTTCCTCGCCCTCCCCGGCTCGGCGCCGGTCGAGTGGGCGATCGCGGAGGGGCTGACGCCCTACGACGCGGCGGTCGCGGAGATGGAAGCGCGGGTGGCGGCGATCGCGGCGGGGCAGGCGGCGGAGCGGGTGTGGCTGGTCGAGCACCCTCCCCTCTATACGGCCGGCACCAGCGCCGTTCCGGTCGATCTGCTCGATCCGGATCGCTTCCCGGTGTTCCAGACCGGGCGCGGCGGCGAGTTCACCTATCACGGCCCCGGACAGCGTGTGGCCTACGTGATGCTCGACCTGACCCGGCGGCGGCAGGACCTGCGCGCCTATGTGGCGGCGCTCGAGCAATGGGTGATCGCCACCCTCGCCGATCACGGCGTGCGCGGCGAACGGCGCGAGGACCGGGTGGGGGTGTGGGTACGGCGGCCGGAGAAGGCGGAGATCGCGCCGGGCGTCGGCGCCGAGGACAAGATCGCGGCGATCGGCATCCGTGTGCGCAAGTGGGTGACGTTCCACGGCATCGCGCTCAACGTCGAGCCCGACCTCTCCCATTTCTCCGGGATCGTGCCCTGCGGCATCCGCGGCTACGGCGTCACCTCGCTGGTCGACCTCGGCCTGCCGGTGACCATGACCGACGTCGACGTGGTGCTGCGGCGGACCTTCGAGACGGTGTTCGGACCCACCGTCTCGGTGTGAGCCTCACTCGCTGGAGCGGATCAGGAAGCCGGGGCGCGGCGGCTCGCTCTCCTCGTAGCGCTCCAGCACTTCGACGCTGGCGCGGGCCGGGCCGCGCCGACAATGAGCGATCATGTCGTGGACGGCGTCGTCGTCGCCGTGGAAGAGCGCCTCGACGGTGCCGTCGCGCAGATTGCGGACCCAACCGGCCAGCCCCAATTCGCGGGCACGCCGCTCGATCCAGGCGCGGAACCCCACGCCCTGCACTCGTCCCGACATGACGATCCTGATCGTCCGCACCATTCTTCTCCTGCGAAAGGCGAAGCGACCCCGACGCGTCGCGAGACGACGCGCGGTTCCCCTGTCCCTTCGGAACGCCCAATCGATTCGAAGGATCGCGCCGCCCCCGACGCTGCCTTCGTGGATACATAGATAGCCGCGTCGACGGGCGGCGCGCCAGCCGTGGAAACCCGCAGACGAATATTCGATTACCGCGCGCGGCGGGCGAGGAGGAGATCGGCGAGATCGGCGACCCGGTCGACCACCCGTTCCGCACCGGCGGCGGCGAGCTCGCCGTCCGCGCCGTAGCCCCAAGCGACGCCGATGGTGGCGATGCCGGCGGCGCGGGCGCCGACGACGTCGTGCTCACGATCGCCGATCATCACCGCGGTCGCGGGATCGATCGCCTCGACGTCGCGGATCCACGGCACGAGGTCGGTCTTGTGGACGCGGGTGCCGTCGAGCTCGGAGCCGTGGACGGCGGCGAAGGCGCGATCGAGGCCGAAGTGCTCGAGGATGCGGGCGGCGAAGACGCGCGGCTTGGAGGTCGCCAGCACCACGCGGCGCCCGTCGGCGACGAGGGCCGCGAGGAGGTCCGGGATGCCGGGATAGACCTCGTTCTCGTAGAGGCCGACGGTGCCGTAGCGGGCGCGATAGGCGGCGACGCCGGCCTCCGCCAGGGTGCGGTCGCCGTCGAGCAGACGGGCGAAGGCGTCGATCAGCGGCGGTCCGATGCACCAGTCGAGATCGACCTCGGGACCGAGCGGCCGGCCGAGTTCGGCCATGGCGTGGCGGATCGAGACGGTGATGCCGACCTTCGGGTCGGTCAGTGTGCCGTCGAGATCGAAAAGGACCGTGGCGATCCCGTCGGGGATCGCCACGGTCGATGTTTCGTCGTGGAGAGCCATCCGGCTCATTCGAACTCGATGATCACGGCGTCGACGGCGAGGCTGTCGCCGGGCTTGGCCTTGATGCTCTTGACCTTGCAGTCGCGTTCGGCGCGCAGGACGTTCTGCATCTTCATCGCTTCGACCACCGCCAGCGTCGAGCCGGCCTTGATCTCTTCGCCTTCCTCGACGTCGATCGAGACGACCAGACCCGGCATCGGGCAGAGCAGATACTTGGAGGTGTCCGGCGGCGCCTTGATCGGCATCAGCTTGTCGATCTCGGCGGTGAACGGCAGCATCACCTTCACCACCGAGGTGGCGCCGCGATAGCGCAGCTCGACGCCGTTGAGCACCGGGCGCACCTGCATGGTGACGGCCTTCTCACCGATCGCGCCGGTCCACAAAAGCTCGCCCTGCTGGTAACGGGTGGAGATGGTGACCGGCTCGACGTCGCCGGGGAACAGCGCCTCGATCTCCATCGGGATGCCGACGAAGCCCGACGGCACCTTGACCGACAGATATTCGCCGCCGACCTTGACCACCCACTCCTCGCGGAGCTGGCCGTTGTGCGGACGCAGACGGCCGGGCAGGTTGTCGAGGCGATCCTTGCGCTGGATCTCGATCGACAGGGCGACGGCGGCGAGAAGCTTCTGATCTTCGATCGCCGGCACGTTGCCGTGGAAGCCGTCCGGGTACTCTTCCTTGATGAAGCCGGTCGACAGCTTGCCGGACTTCCAACGCTCGTGGCCCATCAGCGAGGTCAGGAACGGGATGTTGTGCTGGATGCCGTCGATGACGAAGGCGTCGAGCGCGTCGGCCTGGGCCTCGATCGCCGCCAGGCGGGTCGGGGCGTGGGTGACGAGCTTGGCGATCATCGGATCGTAGTACATCGAGATCTCGCCGCCCTCGAACACGCCGGTGTCGTTGCGGACGGTGATCTCGCCGTCGGTGCCTTCCTCCGGCGGCCGATAGCGCACGAGGCGGCCGATCGACGGCAGGAAGTTGCGGAACGGATCCTCGGCGTAGATGCGGCTCTCCACCGCCCAGCCGTCGATCGTCACGTCGGCCTGGGTCATGGCGAGCTTCTCGCCGTAGGCGACGCGGATCATCTGCTCGACGAGGTCGAGGCCTGTGATCAGCTCGGTGACAGGATGTTCGACCTGGAGACGGGTGTTCATCTCGAGGAAGTAGAAGTTCCGGTTCTGGTCGGCGACGAATTCGACGGTGCCGGCGCTATCGTAGTCGACCGCCTTGGCCAGCGCGACCGCCTGCTCGCCCATCTTCTTGCGGGTCTCGGCGTCGAGGAGCGGCGACGGGGCTTCCTCGATGACCTTCTGGTTGCGGCGCTGGATCGAGCATTCACGCTCGTTCAGGTAGATCACGTTGCCGTGCTTGTCGCCGAGAACCTGGATCTCGATGTGGCGCGGGTCGACGATGAACTTCTCGACGAAGACGCGGTCGTCGCCGAAGGAGGCGGCCGCCTCGTTCTTCGACAGAGTGAAGCCCTCGCGGCACTCGGCGTCGTTCCAGGCGATGCGCATGCCCTTGCCGCCGCCGCCGGCGGAGGCCTTGATCATCACCGGATAGCCGATCTCGTTGGCGATCTTCACCGCGTGCTCGGCGCTCTCGATGACGCCGAGGTAGCCCGGGACCGTCGACACCTTGGCGGCGTTGGCGAACTTCTTCGATTCGATCTTGTCGCCCATCGCCTCGATGGCGCGCGGGTTCGGGCCGATGAAGACGATGCCGGCGGCCTTCAGCGCCTCGGCGAAGGAGGCGCGCTCGGACAGGAAGCCGTAGCCGGGATGCACCGCCTCGGCGCCGGTCGCCTTGCAGGCTTCGATGATCTTGTCGGCGAGGAGATAGGATTCGGCGGCGGCCGGCGGGCCGAGACGCACGGCCTCGTCGGCCATCTCGACGTGCATCGCGTCCCGATCGGCGTCGGAGTAGACGGCCACGGTCTTGATACCCATCTTCCGCGCCGTCTTGATGACGCGGCAGGCGATCTCGCCACGGTTGGCGATCAGGATCTTCTTGAACATGTCGTGACACCGGCCCCGATGAAAAAGAGCAAGACGGGCGTGGTTCTAGGCGCTTCCGCGAAGCTCCGCAACTGCGGCAGGCGCGTCTGCGACCCCCTCACGCCCGCAAAATCGCTCGAAACAGTAAGACCTTGGTCTTAGGTCGTTCGTTCGTTCGCCTTCACCGGCACAGCTTGATCTTCTCGGCGAGGAGGATCTGCGCCATCGACTGGCGTTGCGCCGGGCTCAACGATACTCGGTTCGGATCGTACTGCCGGCAACCTTGGTTGCCGAAGGCGGCGACGGCGCGCGGATCGCGGAAACAGAGCCCCGCGGCCTTCAGAATTGCATTCTTGTGATGCCAGAGTTGGGCACAGGACATGGCGGACGGCTCGAGCGCGACCGCCGGTGCGACCGACGCGGCGAGACCGACAAGCCCGAACAGAACGGAGCGGCGAATCGACATCGGGCGGTCCTCCTTCGCCTCACACGACCGCGTCCGCGCCGGTCGGGCAAGGGCGGAGGGGCGCTCGGCGCTTCACGACCGCGTGCGATCGGGCGGCGACACCCGCCCCGGAGACGACGAAGGTCGCGGCCCCTTTCGGGACCGCGACCTCGAGCTCGGACGCGCCTCACCGCCTCACAGCGGGATGTTGTCGTGCTTCTTCCAGGGGTTGGTCAGCTGCTTGGTGCGCAGCATGCGCAACGCCCGGGCGATGCGGCGACGGGTCGAATGCGGCTTGATCACGTCGTCGACGTAACCGCGCTCGGCCGCCACGAAGGGGTTGGCGAAGCGGTTCTTGTACTCTTCGGTGTGCTCGGCGATCTTCACCGGATCGTCGAGATCGTCGCGATAGAGGATCTCCACCGCGCCCTTGGCGCCCATCACCGCGATCTCGGCCGTCGGCCAAGCGTAGTTGAAGTCGCCACGCAGGTGCTTCGAGGCCATGACGTCGTAGGCGCCGCCGTAGGCCTTGCGGGTGATGACGGTGATCTTGGGAACCGTCGCCTCGGCATAGGCGAAGAGCAGCTTGGCGCCGTGCTTGATCAGTCCGCCGTATTCCTGCGCCGTGCCGGGCAGGAAGCCGGGAACGTCGACGTAGGTGATGATCGGAATGTTGAAGGCGTCGCAGAAGCGGACGAACCGCGCCGCCTTGCGGGAGGCGTCGATGTCGAGCACGCCGGCGAGCACCATCGGCTGGTTGGCGACGATGCCGACGGTGCGGCCCTCGACGCGACCGAAGCCGACGATGATGTTCTTGGCGTGGTTCGGCTGGATCTCGAAGAAGTCGCCCTCGTCGACCGTCTTCAGGATCAGCTCCTTCATGTCGTAGGGCTTGTTCGGATTGTCCGGGATCAGGCTGTCGAGCGAGGGATCGAGCCGGTCGACGTCGTCGGCGGTCTCGATCTCGGGCAGCTCGGCCTGATTGTGGATCGGCAGATAGTCGACCAACCGCCGCATCTGCAGCAGCGCTTCGACGTCGTTCTCGAACGAGCCGTCGGCGACCGAGGACTTGGTGGTGTGGACCGAGGCGCCGCCGAGCTCTTCGGAGGTGACGATCTCGTTGGTCACCGTCTTCACCACGTCCGGGCCGGTCACGAACATGTAGGACGTGTCGCGGACCATGAAGATGAAGTCGGTCATGGCGGGCGAGTAGACGTCGCCGCCGGCGCACGGGCCCATGATCACCGAGATCTGCGGGATCACACCGGAAGCCAGCACGTTCATCTGGAAGACTTCGCCGTAGCCGCCGAGTGCCGCCACACCTTCCTGGATGCGGGCGCCGCCGGCGTCGAACAGGCCGATGATCGGAGCGCGATTGCGCAGCGCCATCTCCTGCAGCTTGACGATCTTCTTGGCGTGGGCCTCGGAGAGCGAGCCGCCGAACACCGTGAAGTCCTTGGCGAAGAGATAGACCGTGCGGCCGTTGATGGTGCCGGAGCCGATCACCACGCCGTCGCCGGGGATCTTGGATTTCTCCATCCCGAAGTCGATGCAGCGATGCTCGACGTAGATGTCGATCTCCTCGAAGCTGTCGTGATCGAGCAGAACCTCGATGCGCTCACGCGCGGTGAGCTTGCCGCGCTTGTGCTGCGCATCGATGCGGCGCTGGCCGCCGCCCATCCAAGCCTCGTCACGACGACGCTGGAGTTCCGCAATGACGTCCTTCATGGGAGCAACCCCGTATTCTCGAGGAAAAAGACCGATCGGGGGCGGTAGTTAGCACGGTGTCCTTCCCCGGCACAGCACCGCCAAAAGTCGTAACGACCCGACGAAGCCCGTCGGGACCCGCGTTCACAGCCCGGCGAACCGGGTCGCGGCGTCGAATTCCCGGCGGCGATGGGCGAGGCGCGCCTCGGCTTCGGCGTCGCGGCCCCACAATTCTGCGTTCCACGTCTCGTCGAGATGAGCGAGTTCCCAGGCCGCATCCGGGGTCAGACGACGCTCGATCGCCGCCAGCGCCAGGACGAAGGACCCGGTCAGGGTGGTGAGCACGTGCAGCGCCGCCAGGACCCAGGGATCGAGTGCGTCGACGCGCGCCCGCAACGCATGGAGTGCATCGCCGTCTTGCGCGACGTGCATGACGCCCTCGGCCACCAACAGGCGGACGCCGTGCGCCTCCTCGATCCAGTCGAGCAGCGGATCCCAGCCCTCGCTCTGGCGGGCGACGAGGCGATCCGGCCCCTCGGCGCGATAACACAGAAGGTCGGTCCCGGCGTATTTCACCGCGTCCTCGGCGACCTCGCCGCGGCGATCGGTCACCGCGTCGAGCACCGAGTTGGCGATGCGGGTGACCGGCATGGTCGCCGGATCGAGGTGAGTCTCCTGGGCCCGCCACTCCTCGGCCACCGCGTCGGCGAGGGCGACGGTCGGCAGCCACAGCTCGCGCTTGCCCGGCGTCTTGACCGGGCGGCCGTCGAGCAGGATGCGGAAGCCCTCGCCCGCCGGCTCCACCGCCACCTCGCGCCAGAAGCGACGCGGCAGATCGCGTTTCATCGCGGCGCGGGCGCGCTTCACCGGATCGGGGTGGGAGAGCACCACGTCGGGGGCGTCGGCTTCGACTTCGGCGTTCGGATCGAACCAGAGGAGATCGCGCACGGCTCGTACTCCGCGTTCGGCTCACCAGCCGAACAGGCGGGCGAGCGCGGGGCTCAGGTCGGCGTAGTCGTCGAGCACGGTGACGGCTCCGGCGCTCGCCAGTCGGTCGGCGGGGTGGTAGCCCCAACCGACGCCGATCGCAAGGATTCCCGCCGCCGTCCCCATTTCGACGTCGAAGACGGTGTCGCCGACGATCGCCGCGCGGTCGGGCGCGACGCCGGTCTCGGCGAGGGCGGCCAACACCATCGCCGGATGCGGCTTGGAGGGGTGGTCGTCGGCGCACTGGACGGTGACGAAGCGGCCGTGCAGATCGTGCAGATCGAGCACGGCGCGGATGCCGCGATGCGACTTGCCGGTGGCGAGCCCGAGCAGGACGTCGTCGCGAGCGGCGAGCGCATCGAGCGCGGCGCGGGCGCCGGGGTAGAGCGGCTCCTCGCCGTCGCCGGCGGAGCGCAGATCGAAATAGGCGGATTTGTAGGCCTCGCCGAGGGCGCGCACGGTGGCGGCGTCGGCGGTGCCGCCGGTCAGGCGGGTCATCGCCTCGGCGAGCGACAGGCCGACCACCGACAGCGTCGCGGCGCGCGGCGGCGGGGCGAGCTGCAGATCCGCGAAGGCGCGGGTCATGGCGGCGACGATCATGTGCTGGCTGTCGACCAGTGTGCCGTCGACGTCGAACAGAATGAGATTCATGACGCCCCCTCGATCGGCGCGAGGGGCGGTGGACGGCCGGCGGGCTGCCGCCGGCCCCGTCCAGTCGCTCGGCGACCCGACGGCACGGGCGCCGAGGGTCAGTCGAGCGTTCCGCGATCCGCGCCCGGTTCTAGTCCTTCCTACACGACGATTCGATGAAGGCGAAAGCCCTTCGCGCGGAAGGCTCAGATCGCGTCGGGGCGTTTTCCGAAGGCTTCCGGCCACGCCGTCTCGAAGACGCGCGTACCGCCCGTCGGCGTCGGCAGGAGCAGACGCAAGGCATGAAGCATCAGGCGAGGCGCGCTCCCGGCGCGGCCGTAGAGTCGATCGCCGAGAATCGGATGGCCGATTTCGCCGAGGTGAGCTCTCAGTTGATGTTGACGTCCGGTGTGAGGCGACAGCGCCACCAGCGCCGCCCGGCCGCCGTCGCGGATCTCGACCACCCGGCAGAGGGTCTCGGCGGCGAGGCCGGCGGGATCGTCGGGGGCGACCGCGACCATACGGCCGCCGCGCGGCGTCTCGATCTTCTTCAGCAGCAGGACGATGGTGAGCTCGGCCGGGTCGGGCACCCCGGCGACCACGGCGACGTAGGTCTTCTCCACCGCGCGGGAGGCGAAGGCACGGCCGAGGCGGGCGGCCTCGCGGCCGCGCTTGGCGGCGACGAGCAGGCCGGAGGTGTCCTTGTCGAGGCGATGGACGAGCACCGGGCGCTCGCCCTCGGCGTCGACGAAGCGGGCGAGCAGCCGGTCGAGATCGTCGTCGGTGCGGGTGCCGGCGTGGACGGCGAGGCCGGCGGGCTTGTCGAGGACGAGGAGATCGTCGTCGGAAAAGAGCGTCATCGCGGCGAGGCGGACGCGGTCGGCTTCGCTCGGGGCTCGCCTCGCCCCCTCCCCGGCCGCTTGCCCCTCCACCGGCCGACGCGGAGTGGGCTCGGCGATCCGCACCACCTGACCGGCGGCGAGGGCGTCGCTCGCCCGCGCCTTGCGGCCGTCGACGGTGAGGCGGCCCTGCTTCAGCAACAGCGCGGCGGCGGGCAGGCGTGGGAAATGGACGCGCAGGAAGCGCTCCAGCCGCATGCCCTTCTCGGAGAGGTGGACGGTGCGTTCCATCGGCTGTCCCGACCGGCGAGATCCCCACCCGGCTCAGTCGTCCCCGTCATCGAGATCGGGATCGTAGGACGAGGCGTCGAAGCCGAGCAGGTTCCACGACTGCAGCATGTGCGGGGGCAGCGGCGCGGTGACGTCGATGACGCCCTTGCCCTTCGGGTGCGGCAGGACGATGCGGCGGGCGAGCAGGTGCAGCTTGTTCTGCATGCCGCCGGGCAGCTCCCAGTCGCGCTTGTCGAAGTACTTCGGGTCGCCGACGATCGGGTGGCCGATGTGGGCGGTGTGGGCGCGCAGCTGATGGGTGCGGCCGGTGACCGGCTTGAGGCTCAGCCACGCCAGCGTCTGCCCGGCGGTGTCGACCACCGAATAGTGGGTGAGCGCGTGGCTGGCGCCCTCCTCGCCGTGGCGGGCGATGCGCATCTTCTCGCCGTCCATCTCCTCGTCGCGGGCGAGCCAAGTGGAGATCTTGCCCTGCTTGGGATGGGGCACGCCGGCGACCAGCGCCCAATAGGTCTTCTTGGCCGAGCGCGAGCGGAACAGGCCGGCGAGCTCGGCGGCGATGGCGCGGCGCTTGGCGATCACCAGACAGCCGGCGGTGTCCTTGTCGAGACGATGCACCAGCCTCGGCACATTGCCGCGCTTGTCGACGAGGGCCTGCAGCATGGCGTCGACGTGGCGGTGGACGCCGGAGCCGCCCTGCACCGACAGGCCGGCCGGCTTGTTGATCACCATCACGTCGTCGTCTTCGAAGAGCGCGAGCGACTTCAGATAGGCGGCGTCGCCCTCGAGCGGCTTCTCGACGGGGGCGCGCTCGACGACGTGTTTGGCGTCGGTGGCGAGCGGCGGCACGCGGACGAGGTTGCCCGGCTCGATGCGGGAGGAGGTGTCGCAACGCTTGCCGTCGAGACGCACTTGGCCGGTCCGCGTCAGCTTCTGCAGCTGCACGAAGGACAGGCCCGGATAATGGATCTTGAACCAACGGTCGAGGCGGAGACCACCCTCCTCCTCGCCGACGGTGATGGTCTCGACGGTCGCCATGAAACTCGTTCCTCGGTCGCCCTCGTCATGACCGAAAGCGCCGTGCGGCGCAAGGCGAGAACGCGTCCGAGGCGCGGCGGCGAGCGCCGTCTCCCTCGGCGGAAGCGGTGATCGCCACACACACTCGCCGCCCCAAGGCGCCTCGGGAGGCGGCGGGCCGACCGCCGGCGGGTCGCCGAGAAATCGCTCGAAGGACTTCGACTTCAGAATCCGATTCGACCGCGCGTCTTCGGAAATCGATTCACCGCGTCTTCATCCTCGCCCGTCGGGTTCACGCGAATTCCGCCCCGCGGAAGTTCATGTATCGAGTCCGCCCGGCGGCGAAAACGATTCCGGAAATCGCGCCAAGTGCTCGAGCCGGAATCGTTTTCGCCGCCGACTTCAAGTATCGATTAAACGCGAAGGAGCGGGCTCGGGCGGCAACTTCATCCATCGATTCCGCTCGAAGACGGCGTCGACCTCACGTCGCACTCCAACCGCGCACGACCACCAGGGCGGCGGTGAGGACGGCGAGCGAGAGCACCACCGAGCCGACCGCGTAGACGATCGCGGTCACCGTCGCGCCCCTCTCCCACAGCGCGACGGTGTCGAGCGAATAGGCGGAGAAGGTGGTGAAGCCGCCGAGGATGCCGGTCATGAAGAACAGCCGGAAGGCGTCGTGGTTCTGCCCCGGAGTGCGGGTCATCAGGTAACCGGCGAAGGCGCCCATCACCGTCGAGCCGATCACGTTGACCAGGAACGTGCCCCAGGGAAAGCCGGCGCCGAGGACCCGCAGCGCGGCGAGCGTCACGCCGTAGCGCAGGCTGGAGCCGAAGCCGCCACCGAGGAAGACGAGGACGAGGAGTTTCAACTGAAGCGGCATCGGGCTCTCCGAGGACTGGCGCGATCTCCCTTCCATGCCCCCTCCGGGCGACGGAGTCACGCCCGTAGGCCGGGCAAGCCGCCCGCGCGGCGGGCACCTTCCTTGACAGCGGCGAGCGGGCTCCGCAAAACGGGCGCGGTCGGCCGCCGGCCGATCCATCGCCCTCGTCGTCCGGAATCCGAGACGTGCCCGACTTCGCCGCGCCGACCTCCGGCGGCGCCCCGGCCGGCCCGACCGCGCCGCGCCAGATCATTTCCTTCGAGGCCGTGACGGTCGAGCGCGAAGGCCGACGCGCCCTCGACGCGGTGACGCTCGCCCTCGACGATCGCCGCGTCGGCCTCGTCGGGCTCAACGGCTCGGGCAAGACGACGCTGCTCAAATGCATCGTCGGGCTGGTCGCGCCGAGCGCCGGACGGGTCCGCGTCGACGGCCGCGATCCGGCGAGCGAGGCCCGTGCGGTGCGGGCGACGACCGGCCTGCTGTTCCAGAACCCGGACAATCAGATCGTCTTCCCGATCGTCGCCGAGGATCTCGCCTTCGGGCTGAAGAACCACGGCTGGGGCCGGGCGGAGACGGCCGAGCGGGTCGCCGTCGCGCTCGCCCGGCTCGGCATCGAGGGCCTCGCCGCCCGCCGCATCCACGAACTCTCCGGCGGCGAGAAGCAGCTCGTCGCGCTCGCCGGCCTGTTGGCGGTGGCGCCGAAGACGGTGCTGTTCGACGAACCGACCTCGCAGCTCGACCTCAGGAACCGCAACCGCCTCGTCCGCCTGCTCGCCGAGTTGCCGGAACAGGCGATCGTGATCAGTCACGATCTCGACCTGCTCGCCGACTTCGACCGGGTGGTCGTGCTCGAGCAGGGGCGCGTCGCCTTCGACGGCGATCCGGCGAGAGCGATCGCCTTCCATCGCGAGCGCTCGGCATGATCGACGGGCTCGGCAGCGCCGGCACCACCCCGCTCCATCGGCTGCCGGCCGGGCGCAAGCTCGTCGGCCTCGCCGTCCTCGCCACCGCGCTGTTCGTGATCGAGCAGCCGATCGCCCTGTCGGCGGCGGCGCTCCTCGGGCTCGCGGTTCTCCGTTCGACCGGGCGCGACCTCGTCGGCATCGGGCGCGACCTGCGCGGGCCGGTGATCGTGATCGCCGCGGTCGGGCTGGTCGACCTCGCGCTGGTCGACGCCGCCACCGCGCTGGCGGTGGTGCTGCGGCTCCTCGCCCTCGCCTTCCTCGCCCGCGCGGTGGTCGTCACCACCACCACCTCGGAGCTGGTCGACGCCTTCGAACGCGGCCTCGCGCCGCTCGACCGGCTCGGCCTCGTCGACGCCGCCCGCGCCTCGCTGACGCTGACGCTGGCGATCCGCTTCGTGCCGCTGATCGTCGAGGAGGCCGGCGAAATCCGCGAGGCGCAGGCGGCGCGCGGGCTCGGATCGCATCCGCTCGCGATCGTCGTGCCGTTGGTGGTCAGGACCCTCGTCCGCGCCCAGACGGTCGCCGACGCGATCGACGCGCGGGGGTTTCCTCCGCGCAAGAATTCCAATAAATCCCACTGAGAAGCATTTGCGAAAAACGAGCCAGGATCCGTCCCCTCATGACCACCCGTGACATCGGCTACGTCGCCCTGTTCGCCGCTCTGATCGTGACGCTCGGCTTGGTGCCGGCGATCCCGCTGGCCGGCGGCGTGCCGATCACCCTGCAGACGCTCGGCGTGATGCTCGCCGGCCTGATCCTCGGGCCGAAGCGCGGGGCGCTGGCGGCGCTGGTGGTGGTGGTGCTGGTGGCGGTCGGCCTGCCGGTGCTCGCGGGGGGACGCGGCGGGCTCGGCGTCTTCGCCGGACCGACCGTCGGCTTCCTCGTCGGCTGGGTGCCGGGCGCCTGGGTCGCCGGCCTCCTCGCGATGCGGCTGGAGCGGCCGGGGGCTTCGATCGTCGCCCGCACCATCGGCCTGACGATCGCGGCGATCGTCGGCGGCATCGTGGTGGTCTACCTCGGCGGCATCGCCGGACTGACGACGGTGGTGAAGCTGCCGCTCGCCAAGGCGTTCTGGGTGTCGCTGCCGTTCGTGCCGGGCGATCTGATCAAGGCGGTGGTGGCGGCGCTGGTCACCGTCAAGGTGCGCGACGCCTTCGCCCTCGATCGGGTGTGATCGCGGCCGCGATCAGCTCTCGCCGCGCTCGCGCCGGAGCTTCGCCCACCAGTCGAGCCGCTTCCTGATCTCGCGCTCGAAGCCGCGCTCGGGCGGGTCATAGAAGCGCAGGCGGCCGAGCTTTTCGGGGAAGTAGTTCTGCCCCGAAAAGGCGTCGGGCTCGTCGTGGTCGTAGCGATAGCCGTCCGAATAGCCCTCGGCCTTCATCAGCTTGGTCGGGGCGTTGAGGATGTGCTTCGGGGGGGCGAGCGAGCCGCCCTCCTTGGCCGCCCGCATCGCCGCCTTCAGCGCCATGTAGACGCCGTTCGACTTCGGGGCGGTGGCGACGTAGACCAACGCCTCGGCGATCGCCAACTCGCCCTCGGGGCTGCCGAGAAAGTCGAAGGCGTCCTTGGCGGCGCTCGCCACGACCAAGGCCTGCGGATCGGCGAGGCCGACGTCCTCCACCGCCATCCGCACGATGCGGCGGGCGAGATAAAGCCGATCCTCGCCGGCGTCGAGCATGCGGGCGAAATAGTAGAGGGCCGCGTCGGGATCCGATCCGCGCACCGACTTGTGCAGCGCCGACATCAGATTGTAGTGGCCGTCCTGGCTCTTGTCGTAGAGCGGCGCGCGGCGCTGGACCACGTCCGCCAGGGTCGCGGCGTCGAAGGTCTCGCCGTCGCGGGCGGCGCGGACGACGTCTTCGGCGAGCGTCAGGGCGGCGCGGCCGTCGCCATCGGCCATGCGCACCAGCAGGGCGCGCGCCTCCGCGTCGAGCGGCAGGGTGTGGCCGAGCTCGGCCTCGGCGCGGCCGAGCAGCTTGTCGATCGCCGCTTCGTCGAGCGATTTGAACACCAGGACGTGGGCGCGGGAGAGCAACGCCGCGTTGATCTCGAAGCTCGGGTTTTCGGTGGTGGCGCCGACCAGCACGACCGTGCCGTCCTCGACCACGGGGAGAAAACTGTCGAGCTGGGCGCGATTGAAGCGATGGATTTCGTCGACGAACAGCAGCGTGCCGCGCCCCATCGAACGACGGCCGCGCGCCGTCTCGAACACCTTCTTCAGATCGGCGACGCCGGAGAAGATCGCCGAGACTTGCTCGAATTCGAGTTCGGTCTCGCCGGCGAGCAGCCGGGCGACGGTGGTCTTGCCGGTTCCGGGCGGGCCCCAGAAGATCAACGAGCCGAGGCTGCCGGAGCGCAGCATGCGGGTGATGGTGCCGTCGGGGCCGACCAGATGATCCTGGCCGACCACCTCGGCGAGCTTCTTCGGCCGCAGCCGATCGGCGAGCGGGCGACGACCGGCGCGGTCGAGACCGGCGGCGGCGAAGAGATCGCTCATCGACTTCCCATCTCCCCTCGCCCGTTCTCAGCGGAAGGCCAAGCGCAGCGTCTGTCCGTCGCGCACCACGACGATGCGCCACAGCGATGCGTCGGAACCGGCGGCGCGCGCCAGCGTCGCCGTCCGGTCGATGGCGACGCCGTTGATCTCGCGTACTACGTCGCCCTTGCGGAAACCGACGCCCTGGGCGGGCGAGCCGTCGGCGATCGCCGTGATCACCACGCCGGAGAGGTCGAAGGGCAACCGCATCTCCTCGGCGACCGCCGGCGACAGGTTGGCGATCGAAGCCCCGGCGAAGGGCGAGGCGGCATCGATGGTGCGGGCCTCGCGCGGCGGCGTCTCGGGGGCGGCGCGCGAGGCGATCGACACCTCGATCTTGTGGCCGGCGCGGATCGCCTCCACCGGCATCGAACCGCCGAGCGGACGGGTGGCGAAGCGGAAGCCGAAGGCGTCGGCGTCGTCGATCTCGCGACCGTCGACGGAGAGCAGCAGATCGCCGATCTTCAGCCCCGCCTCCTCGGCCGGACCGCCTTTGACGAGGCCGGTGACGAGCGCGCCGACCGGGCGGGAGAGCCCCAGCCCCTCCGCGACGTCGGCAGTGACGCTCTGCAGCGACGCGCCGAGCCAGGGGCGGCGGACCGTGGTGGCGCCGGATTCCGCCTGCGCCAGCACGAACTTCACCACCGTCGCCGGAATGGCGAAGCCGATGCCGATCGAGCCGCCGGACGGGGTGTAGATCTGCGAGGGCACACCGACCAGCCGACCGTCGAGATCGACCAGCGCGCCGCCGGAGTTGCCGGGATTTATCGCCGCGTCGGTCTGGATGAAGTAGTGATAATCGCCCGAGCCGACCTGGGTACGGGCGAGGCCGGAGACGATGCCCTGCGTCACCGTCTGGCCGACGCCGAAGGGATTGCCGAGCGCCAGCACCAGGTCGCCGACCTGCAGGCTCTCCGAATCGCCGATTTGCGCGAAGGGATAGGTGCCCTTCTGGCGTATCTTGATCACCGCCACGTCGGTGCGCTCGTCCTTCAACACCACTTCCGCCTCGAACTCGCGCTTGTCGGCGAGCGCCACCTTGACGTCGGTGGCGTCGCGGATGACGTGCACGTTGGTGACGATCAGGCCGGAGGGATCGACGATGGTGCCGGAGCCGAGCGACGACTGAATGCGCGCCGGCGGCTCCCCCGCCCCGCCGAAGAACTGGCGGAAGAACGGATCGGCGAAGAGCGGGTTCACCCGCGCCTCGACCTTGCGCGTCGCGTAGACGTTGACGACCGCCGGCGCCACCGCTTTGACGACCGGCGCGAAGGACAGCGCGACTTCGGCGCGGCTCTGCGGGGCGCGGCTCTGGGTGACCGGCTGGGCCCCGGCCGTGAGCGTGAGCGAGACGGCGGCGGCGGTCGCGAGGGCGAAGACGACGGCGATACGCGCGGGGAATCGAGCCATGGGGAACCTCCTCGGGTATCCACCGACTTAAGAGATCGCACCGGTTCTTTCCAGTGCGCGGGGCGGCATGGAAGAAACGAAAAGAGGCGACCCGAAGGCCGCCTCCTCGTCTCGCGCGCGATCGTCGCCCCGCTCAGCCGGCGGCGAGCGCGGTGAAGATCTGCTCGAGGTTGCCGTTCTTCTCGGCGAAGCGCAGCGGACGGCAGCGTTCGACGATCACCTCCGCCGGCGTCGGCACCGCTTCGAGCAGGCTCATCGCCTCCCGGACGAAGTCCTCGAGCGGCATGGCGCGCGGATCGACCGCCTGGGCCGGACCGGTCAGCTCGGTCGCGACGTAGGGCGGCGCGATCTCGATCGCTTCCACCCCGGTCTCGGCGAGCTGCCGGCGCAGCGACATCGTCCACGAATGCAGCGCCGCCTTGGTCGCCGAATAGGTCGGATTGGCGAGCTTCGGCACGAAGGCGAGGCCCGAGGTGACGTTCAGGATCGCCGCCTTCGGCTTGGTCAGGAGATGCGGCAGCAGCGCCGCCGTCAGCCGGATCGGCCCGAGCAGATTGGTGGCGATCGTCGCCTCCGCCGTCGGCAGCCAGTTCGGCGCGTCGAGAAAATCCTCCGACGGCATGATGCCGGCGTTGTTGAGGACGACGTTCAGGTCCGGATGGGCCGCGACGATCTCCTTGGCGAAGGCCTCGATCGAGACCGGGTCGGCGACGTCGAGCTCCATCGCGACGATGCCGGGGTTGGCGGCGACGACCGCGTCGAGCGCCGAACGGCGGCGGCTCGCCACGATCACCCGGTTGCCGCGGGCGTGGAAGAGCTCGGCGAAACGCCGGCCGATGCCGGTGGCACCGCCGGTGACGAGAATGCAGTTGCCGGTCGTGTCCATGAAGACGTCCTCCTCGGGGATTGATCGAGGCGAAGATAAGCCTCATGCTTTCCATCGGTAAGAAGGCACCTGAAAGATCCATACTCACCGAAAGGAAAGTGTCGAATGGACGGAACCGAACCGATCACGGCGGCGGAGGGCGAATCGCTGTTCGCGCCGGCCTGTACGCATCCCACCGCCGAGGATCCGGCGATCGAGGCGCTGGTGGAGGCGATCATCGGGCAAGTCGCCGACAAGTGGACGCTGTTGGTACTCGAGGAGCTGACGGCGGGCGGCACGCTGCGCTTCACCGAGATCGGCCGGCGGGTCGGCGGGATCAGCCAGAAGATGCTGACCAAGACGCTGCGCGAGATGGAGCGGATGGGGCTGGTCACCCGCACCGTCCATCCGGTGGTGCCGCCACACGTCGACTATGCGCTGACCGATCTCGGCCACACGCTCGGAGCGGCGTTCTGCGGGGTGTGGACGTGGGCGGCGGAAAACCGCCGGCGCATCGAGACGGCGCAGGCCGCGTTCGACGAACGCGAAGACGCCCGGAGGTGAGCCTCCGGGCGTCTCGAAAATCTCACGACGAAGAGCGGTCCGATCACTCGGCGGCTTCTTCGACCTCGCGGCGGGCGCGGTCTTCGGCGCCCTTGGCGGCGACGTCGCGATCGACGAACTCGATCACGCCGACGGCGGCGTTGTCGCCGTAGCGGAAGCCGGCCTTGAGGACGCGGGTGTAGCCACCGGCGCGGTCCTTGTAGCGCGGGCCGAGCACGTCGAAGAGCTTCTTCACCGCCTTCTCGTCACGGATCTGGCCGACGGCCAGACGACGCGAGTTGAGGTCGCCCTTCTTGGCCATGGTCACCAGCTTCTCGACGATCGGACGCAGGTCCTTCGCCTTGGGCAAGGTGGTGACGATCTGCTCGTGGGTGATGAGAGAGGCCGCCATGTTGGCGAACATCGCCTTGCGGTGTTCCCAGGTGCGGTTGAGCTTGCGGCCAGCCTTGCCGTGACGCATCGGTCTTCTCCGGGTGCCGACGAGCGGATGATCCCGTCTCGTCTCGCGGCGATCTCGCGATCGGCGCTTCGGTTCGAGGTCTCCCGCACGCGACGGGAGCCCCGGATCTCTCGATCCCTGGCACCCCGGGTATTCTGCGTCCGGGCTTGGAAGTCTTTGTCACGACCCGCGGGCGAGCCGGGGTCGGTAGTCCTTGAGGCGACCGGAGGCGGACCTCCGGCCGAAATCTTCGAGCCACGATCTAACCGATCGCGGCCGGCTCGAGAAGTCCCCTTCCGGGGAAAATCTCAGAGCTGGTGATCCTCGTAGCGCTTGGCGAGCTCTTCGATGTTCTCCGGCGGCCAGTTGGTGACCTCCATGCCGAGATGGAGACCCATCTGGGCGAGAACTTCCTTGATCTCGTTGAGCGACTTGCGGCCGAAGTTCGGGGTGCGGAGCATCTCGGCTTCGGTCTTCTGGATGAGATCGCCGATGTAGACGATGTTGTCGTTCTTCAGGCAGTTCGCCGAACGCACCGACAGCTCGAGCTCGTCGACCTTCTTGAGCAGCGCCGGGTTGAAGGCGAGCTCGGGGATCTTCTCCTCGACGGCTTCCTTGCGGGGCTCCTCGAAGTTCACGAAGATCGCCAGCTGGTCCTGCAGGATGCGGGCCGCGTAGGCGACGGCGTCGTCGGGGGCGACCGAACCGTCGGTCTCCACCGACAGCGTCAGCTTGTCGTAGTCGAGGACCTGGCCCTCACGGGTGTTCTCGACCTTGTAGGAGACCTTCTTGACCGGCGAATAGAGGCTGTCGACCGGGATCAGACCGATCGGCGCGTCTTCCGGCCGGTTGCGATCGGCCGGGACGTAGCCCTTGCCGGTCGAGACCGTCAGCTCCATGCGGATCTCGGCACCGTCGTCGAGGGTGCAGATCGCGAGCTCGGGGTTGAGGATCTCGATGTCGCCGACGGTCTGGATGTCGCCGGCGGTGACGATGCCCGGGCCGGTCTTGCGGACGACCATGCGCTTGGGCAGGTCGCCGTGCATCTTCACCGAGATCTCCTTGATGTTCAGGATGATGTCGGTGACGTCCTCGCGCACGCCGGGGATCGAGGAGAACTCGTGCAGGACGCCGTCGATCTGCACCGCGGTCACCGCCGCGCCCTGCAGAGAGGACAGCAGCACACGACGCAGCGCGTTGCCCAGCGTCAGGCCGAAGCCGCGCTCGAGCGGCTCGGCGACGACCGTCGCCTTGCGGCGCGGATCCTCGCCCGGCTTCACCTCGAGCTTGTTCGGGCGGATGAGTTCCTGCCAATTCTTGTGAATGGTCACGTGAAAACCTTCTCGCGGTCTGTCGCGGGATATCGGCAGCGTCCCTACCCTGCCCGCGGATACCTGTCGGAAATGCGAGAAGCGGCGGGTGGACGACCCGCCGCTTCCGAGGGCTCGCACCCGCCCTCGAGGGTCTCGTCAGACGCGACGACGCTTGCGCGGACGGCAACCGTTGTGCGGGATCGGGGTCACGTCGCGGATCGAGGTCACCATGAAGCCGGCCGCCTGGAGAGCGCGCAGCGCGGATTCACGGCCCGAACCGGGGCCACGGACTTCCACCTCGACCGTGCGCATGCCGTGCTCGGCCGCCTTGCGGGCGGCGTCCTCGGCGGCGACCTGCGCGGCGTAGGGGGTCGACTTGCGCGAGCCCTTGAAGCCGAGCGCGCCGGCCGACGACCACGAGATCGTGTTGCCCTGCGCATCGGTGATGGTGATCATCGTGTTGTTGAACGTGGAGTTCACGTGCACGACGCCGGAGGTGATGTTCTTGCGTTCACGACGACGAACGCGGGTGGCTTCCTTGGCCATGTGACTTCCTTGCTGTCGATATCGACACCGCCGTAATGCCGGCGGCTCCACCGGGACGGACGCCTCACGGCGCTCGCCCGAAACGAATTACTTCTTCTTGCCGGCGATCGGCTTGGCCGGACCCTTGCGGGTGCGGGCATTGGTGTGGGTGCGCTGGCCACGGACCGGCAGGCCGCGGCGATGACGCAGGCCGCGGTAGCAGCCGAGGTCCATCAGGCGCTTGATGTTCATCGCGATCTCGCGACGCAGATCGCCTTCCACGACGTAGTCGCGGTCGATCACTTCGCGGATCTGCAGAACTTCGGCGTCGCTCAGCTCGTTGACCCGACGGTCGTAAGCGAGGTTGACCTTCTGCATGATCTCGTCGGCCTTCTTGGGGCCGATGCCATGGATGTACTGAAGCGCGATGACGACGCGCTTGTTCGTGGGAATGTTGACGCCAGCGATGCGGGCCACGGTTTCTCTCCAGTCGTTCCCGAGAACACCTCGCGGTGTGCTCGAATGCGAGCCCGGCCGACCCTTCGTGAGCCGGCCGCTCACGACGAAAGGACCGGTGGCCGAACCCCGTTGGTTCCGGCCCCGATCGCTCAGCGTCGCGATGTGGGCCGGTTGATAAAGGATTCCACGGCCGGACGCAACCGTCCGGCCGGGTTCGTCGTCGGTCGATCGAAGACGATCCCCCGGCTCAGGCGCCGAGGATCGTCTCCATCGCGGCGGAGACCTCGTCGATCGACTTCATGCCGTCGGTCGTCTTCAGCTCGCCGGTGGAGGCGTAATAGCCCGACAGCGGCGCGGTCTTCTCCTGGTACTCGGCGAGACGCTTGCGGAAGCTCTCGGGATTGTCGTCGGCGCGCGGCGTACCGCCGGCGGCGATCGTCTCCTTGACCCGATTCTCCATGCGGGCGACCAGCGCCTCGGCGTCGACCACCAGCTCGATCACCGCGTCGAGCTTCAGGCCCTTGGAGGCGAGCATCTTGGTCAGCGCTTCGGCCTGCGGCACGGTGCGCGGGAAGCCGTCGAGGATGAAGCCCTTGGCGCAGTCGGGCTGATCGATGCGGTCGGAGACCACGCCGATGACGATGTCGTCGGAGACGAGACCGCCCGATTCCATCACCGCCTTGGCCTTCAGCCCGACCTCGGTGCCCGCCTTGACCGCGGCGCGCAGCATGTCGCCGGTCGAGAGCTGGACGATTCCGTACTTCTCGACCAGACGCGCGGCCTGGGTGCCTTTGCCGGCCCCCGGCGGTCCGAGCAGAATGAGCCTCATCGACGTCCCCCCTTCAACTTCGCCCGCTTGATCAGACCTTCGTACTGATGTGCGAGCAGGTGTCCCTGGATCTGCGCCACCGTGTCCATGGTCACCGAGACCACGATCAGCAGCGACGTACCGCCGAAATAGAACGGAACACCGGTGTAGGAAATGAGGAATTCGGGTAACAGACACACCGCCACGATGTAGAGCGCGCCGACCACGGTGATCCTCGTCAGGACGTAGTCGATGTACTCGGCGGTGCGTTCACCCGGGCGGATGCCGGGGATGAAGCCGCCGTGTTTCTTGAGATTGTCGGCGGTGTCCGTGGGATTGAACACGATCGCCGTGTAGAAGAAGGCGAAGAACACGATCAGCGCCGTGTACATCAGCATGTAGAGCGGCTGACCGTGGCCGAGCCACGCCGTCACCGTCGTCAGCCAACCCGGCCCCTGCCCCGACTGGAAGTTGGCGATGGTCGCCGGCACCAGCAGCAGCGAGGAGGCGAAGATCGGCGGGATGACGCCCGAGGTGTTGAGCTTCAGCGGCAGATGCGAGGACTGGCCCTGCATGATCTGATTGCCGACCTGACGCTTCGGATACTGGATCAGCAGCCGGCGCTGGGCGCGCTCCATGAACACCACGAAGCCGACGACGACGATCGCCACCACGATGATCGCGAGAATCGCGAAGGTCGAGATGGCGCCCTGCCGACCGAGCTCGAGGGTGCCGGCGATGGCGTGCGGCAGACCCGCGACGATGCCTGCGAAGATGATCAGCGAAGTGCCGTTGCCGATGCCGCGCGAGGTGATCTGCTCGCCGAGCCACATCAGGAACAGCGTGCCGCCGACCAGCGTGATGGTGGCGGTCAGGCGGAAGAACATCCCCGGCGCGGCGACGACACCGCTCGCCCCCTCGAGACCGACGGCGATGCCCCAGGCCTGGAAGATCGCCAGCAGCACGGTCAGGTAGCGGGTGTACTGGTTCAGCTGCTTGCGGCCAGATTCGCCTTCCTTCTTGAGCGCTTCCCAAGAGGGGACGACCGTGGTCATCAGCTGCACGATGATCGAGGCGGAGATGTAGGGCATGATGCCCAGCGCCAGGATCGCCATGCGGCCGACCGCACCGCCGGAGAACATGTTGAACAGGCCGATGATGCCGGTCTGCGCGTTGTGGAACGCCTTGGCGAGCGCGGCGGCGTCGATGCCCGGCAGCGGCAGGTAAGTGCCGAGCCGATAAACGAGAAGCGCACCCAGCGTGAACCAGATGCGCTTCTTCAGTTCCTCGGCCTTGCCGAAGGCACCCCAGTTGAGATTGGCCGCGAGCTGTTCGGCAGCAGACGCCATGTCGGTCTCCGGTGCTTCGTCAGGGAGATATGTGGTAGCGCGGAAAAGCGGCCGGTTCCAGACCGGCCGCCCTTCGAAACGTGAAAGTTCGACCGATCACTCGGCCGCTTCGGCCGCCTTCTTCTCGGCGACCTTGACCGAGCCGCCGGCCTTCTCCACCGCCGCGATCGCCGGAGCGGAACCGCCCGCGACCTCGAAGGAGAGAGCGCCCTTGGGCTCGCCGGGGCCGATCAGACGGATACCGTCCTTCACCCGGCGGATCACGCCGGCGGCCTTCAGCACCTCGGCGGTGACCACCACGCCCGCGGCGATCTTGCCGGCGTCGATCGCCGCCTGGACGCGGGCGACCGAAACCTCGTTGTAGTCGAGGCGGAACAGGTTGGTGAAGCCGCGCTTCGGGAGGCGGCGATGCAGCGGCATCTGACCACCTTCGAAGCCCTTGATGGCGACGCCGGAGCGCGCCTTCTGGCCCTTGACACCCTTGCCCGAGGTCTTGCCCAGGCCCGAGCCGATGCCGCGACCGAGGCGCTTGCCCTTCTTGGCGGCGCCGGGATTGTCGGAAATCTCGTTGAGCTTCATCGCGAAATCCTCATCAGTTCTCTTCGACGACGCGAACGAGATGCGCGACCTTGGCAATCATACCGCGCACCGCCGGAGTATCCTCCAGGGTGGAACGGCGATGCCGCTTGTTGAGGCCGAGGCCGATCAGGGTCTTCTCCTGGACGTCGGGACGGCGGATCGGGCTACCGATCTGCTCGACCGTGATCGTCTTGACCGGGGCGTTGTTCGACATGGGGTTCACCCTTGCTCTTCTCAAGACCGGGAGGCTCCGTTCTCACGAACGGAGCGCGCCGGTTCGTCTCACGCCTCGGCCGTCGCCTCGGCGCCTTCGGCACCGCGACGCGACTGGAGGGTCGACACCTTCATGCCGCGGCGAGCGGCGACGGAACGGGGGCTGTCCTCGGCCTTGAGGGCATCGAAGGTCGCGCGAACCATGTTGTACGGGTTCGACGAGCCCATCGACTTCGCCACGACGTCCTGGACGCCGAGGGTCTCGAAGACGGCGCGCATCGGGCCGCCGGCGATGATGCCGGTACCGGCCGGTGCGGCACGGACCACGACACGACCGGCACCGTGATGGCCGACCACGTCGTGATGGAGCGTGCGGCCCTCGCGGAGCGACACGCGGATGAGGCCGCGCTTGGCGGCCTCGGTCGCCTTGCGGATCGCCTCCGGCACCTCACGGGCCTTGCCGTGGCCGAAGCCGACGCGGCCCTTCTGGTCGCCGACGACGACGAGAGCGGCGAAGCCGAAGCGACGGCCGCCCTTCACAACCTTGGCGACGCGGTTGATGTGCACCAGCCGGTCGACGAATTCGCTGTCGCGTTCTTCCCGCTCGAGCTTTGCCATATCGATCAGTCCCTCGTGCGCGGCCGTCTCGGCGCGCCCCTATCGTTGTCAGAACTCGAGACCGCCCTCGCGAGCGGCATCGGCGAGCGCCTTGACGCGGCCGTGGTAGATGAAGCGACCGCGATCGAACACGACCTGCTTCACACCCGCGGCGACCGCCCGCTCGGCGACGAGCTTGCCGACGGCTTCCGCCGCGGCCTTGTCGGCGCCGGTCTTCAGGTTGCCCTTGAGCGCGGTGTCCAGGGTCGAAGCGGCGGCGAGGGTGACACCCTGCGCGTCGTCGATGACCTGAGCATAGATGTTCTTCGACGAGCGATGAACCGAGAGCCGGGGACGGCCGTTCGCCGCCGCCTTGACGGCACGGCGCACGCGAGCCGCACGACGCTCCGTGGTGGTCTGATGGGCCATGGCGGCAGCTCCTTACTTCTTCTTGCCTTCCTTGCGGAAGATCTTCTCGGTCGAGTACTTGACGCCCTTGCCCTTGTAGGGCTCGGGGCCGCGCCACTCGCGGATTTCCGCGGCGACCTGTCCGACCTGCTGCTTGTCCATGCCCGACACGAGCACCTGATCCTGCTTCGGGCCGGCCACCTGGATGGTGATGCCCTCGGGGACCGGGAACAGCACGTCGTGGCTGTAGCCGAGCGA
>JAAYVT010000516.1 GCA_012517025.1 Phyllobacteriaceae bacterium
AGCGGCGCCGAACCGGCCGATCCGCGAGGAGGGTTCCCCTCTCCCTCCCTTCTTCTCCTCTTGAATTTCGTGTATATCATGGGAATATACAGCATGATCGATTGGAACCGGATCACGGGCTTCGATTGGGACGCCGACAACGCCCGCAAGAACGCGGACAAGCACGACGTCGGTCAGTCCGAAGCCGAGCAGGTGTTCTTCAATGACCCTCTGCTGATGGTTCCCGATCTCGCCCATAGTGCCGCCGAGCGGCGCATTCATGCCCTGGGGCAGACAGACGACGGCAGATTGCTGCACGTCACGTTCACGCTTCGGGGTGACGGGAGCAAGATCCGCGTGATCTCGGCGCGAGACATGAGCCGACGAGAAAGGGTCGTCTATGGCCAAGAAACATGAGCCTGCGCCCGAGTTCCGCTCCGAAGCGGAAGAAAGGACCTATTGGGAAAGCCACGATTCCGTCGACCGCATCGACTGGAGCAAGGCTGCACGTGTGCGTCTTCCGAACCTGAAGCCGTCTTCGACTTCGATCTCGTTGAGATTACCGAATGCGCTTCTGGAGCGGATCAAGATCGCTGCCAACAAGCGCGACGTGCCGTATCAGTCGCTCATCAAGACGTGGTTGGCCGAAAAAATCGACACTCCAGCGAAGTGATGTGACCGCCGATGCCACCGCCGTACGAACCGGCGCCGAAGACCATGGTTTCTCCGGAAACGGGTCAACTCCTCCGCCGGGGCGTGCGGCCTTTCGTCGTCTCCTACAGGGGACACAGCCGCACCGTCGATCTGGCGGGATACTACCCGGAAGAGGGGGACGACGGCATTCACGTCGGCGACGATATGGCCGTCACCGACGCGGCGCTGCGGCAGGTGAAGGAAGAGGTCGAAATGATCCCAGCGCCGACAACCATCCGACGGATCTGAAAGAAGCTGAAGCTCTCGCAACGCGAAGCCGGCTGCCTACTCAAGGTCGGCGACAGCGCCTTCGACAAGTACGAGCGCGGTCTCATCGAGCCCAGTGGGCCGACGAGCCAATTGCTTCGCCTTCTCGACCGCCATCCTCAATTGGTCGACGAGTTGCGGCGGAAGGGTTCCTGAACCGCAATCTGGCCCTCTGGATCGGCTTCTCCGGACGACGAGTCGTCTTGGTCCCGCGGTTGGTGAAGATTTGCATCGGGCGGATTGCGACCAATCACCTCTCCGGCCGCATCGCGCCGGATGCGGAGGTTCTGGGCATCCAACTCCGGTCTGTTCGGAACTGGGGCGTTGTGCTCACATTGTGTCTTCGAGGATCAACAAGGCAAGGAAACCGACGAAGAAGAGGCCGGTCGCCCAGGGAGTGTCGCCGGCTTCGTGGGCTTCGACCAGCAGTTCCTCTGTGACGAGATAGAGCAGGGCGACTAAGCCGAAGGCAAACGCACCCGTGACCATCGCCTCTGGTGCCGAGGCGAGCGGAGATGCAAGGACGACGCCGACGGGCATCATCAAGGCCAACATCGACGTCGTCGCGAAATTTCGAATCCTCCGCTCGGGCGCATCGCCCAACTCGGCCGCTACCGACAACGCCAAGAACAGGACCTCGATCGTCAGCGCGATGGTCAGAAGAAGACCGGCCTTGGCACCGGCCTGGAAGGCCATGCCGAGAACGACGCCGTCGATGAGCAGATCGGCGGCGATCAGCGAGACGAGGCCGACCTTGCCTTCGGTCCGTTCGCCGATCGACTTCAGCCCCAACATGGCGGCCACACCCAGTCCGCCGCCGATCACGATCGGCCAGAGCGCGCCCTCGTGCTTCAGATGGGGCAGAATCTCGACCGCGGCGGCGGAAAACACGATGCCGGCGTACGCCAGCCGCCCGCGTCCCCCTCCTTGAAGGCCCAGGAAGGACAAGAAGAAGAGAAGCGTAGTGAAGGCGCAGGGATTGATGCCGTCCACGAGGCCCGCCAGGAAGATGGGAAGAGCCGCCAGGCGAACGCCCCGTAAAGTCGCCGGCCCGGCGG
>JAAYVT010000517.1 GCA_012517025.1 Phyllobacteriaceae bacterium
GATGATCGTGGCTCTCGCGCTTTCGTACAGGCGCTTCAAATCGGCGTCGGGCACGAAATTCAAATAGAAGAAGCGTCGACCCGCCTCCGGATGCTCGCGGATGCGCTTCAGCAACGCGTCGACGTCCCAGCCCGGCGTGCCGGCGAACACGAGGGTGGCGTCGCCCCCCTTCGACCAGAGCTGCTCGAAGGCGTCGAGCACGTAGGCGTGCCCCTTGCGGGGTTCGATCGTGCCGACCATCAAAAAGAGATTGGGACGGCCCAACAGCGCCTTCGTGCTCGGCGAAATCTCCTTGGTCTCGACGAGACCCGAGAAGTTCGCGCCGAGTTTCGCGTATCCGATCCGAAGCCCGTCCCGCGTCGGCAGCCGAAGCGTCTCGATGCTTTCGATCAGCGCGTCGGCGCCGGTCTTCGAAGTGCAGATCAATCCCCGGCCGTTCTCGAGCAGCAGACGCAGCCACGAGAGGACGGAGTCCCGCACATGGTCGGGGAAGAGCTCCGGGTGTTGCAGCGGCAGGATGTCGTGAACCAAGCCGTAGGCCGATCCGCCGAGCGCATCGACCCGAGCGATCGGCTGCCGCATCTGGCGGACCAGGTGCCATGTCCCGTCCGCCATCAGGATCTTGTCGAAGGGCCGCAGCGTGAGAGCGCCGGAGACGCATGCCGCCTCCTCGCTCTCGTCGCGCGCGCCGATCGACTGGGCGAAGTCGTCCGCGGAGAGCAGGCCCTGGTCCGAATACGCGAAGGCTTGCGCCCTCAGCCCGGCGTTCGGTGCGGCGTAGGCCGCCCGCGTGAGCTCGCGCACGACGCGTTGGACGCCGGTCTTGAGGTCGTTCTCGCGGATGTGCGTGACGTCGATCAGCAACCGCGGTTCGAGTTCCGACCGTTCCTGGGCGACGTAGGCCGAACTGATTTCCGACAGCAGCTCGGGGGGAGCCGGTCGGGTGCGCAACAGGCGCGCGACGTCGGTGCTCAAGCGGGCGGGACCGCATTCCCGCGCCCGCGAGGTCATGTCGAGGACCGTCCGCACGAACGTCGCCCCGATCACGTCGGGATCCAACGTCTCGCGGACGTAGGCCGCAGCCGTCGCGGAACGGCGCGCCCGCAGCGCCTCGTCCGCCGCCAACGCGTCGATCGCTTCGCGAATGGCCGAGGGCTCGAACGTCTCCAGCCCATCCGCGATGTCGGGCGGAAGTTCTCCCGTCCAGCCCAAGCGATTGTAGACGAGCGGCACTCCGTAGGCGAGGAGGTCGAGAACCGCCCTCGACGTCTCGCCGCGCGTGGTCGTCCGCAGCTGGACGCCGACGTCGATCGCGGACAGATGGAGGTCGTAGGTGTCGTCGTCGACGAAACCGGTGATCGTGATCCGCGGATCTCCGGCGATGGCCTTCAAGACGGCTTGCGCGAACGGCGTCGCGGCCGTGGGGCCGCCTTCGAGCTCCCCGACGAGGACGAACCGCGTTCGCCGCGACGCCGCGGCGTTCGACGTCCGGAACGCTTCGATCAGCTCCAAGATGCCTTTGGTGTGGGCGACGTGACCGAAGGTTCCGATCACGAACTCGTCCGGCACGATGCCGAGTTTCTCGCGCGCCGCCAGCCGAGCGGCGGGCCCGCGATCGGCCGCCTTCCGTTGCTGATGCAAGACGCTGATCTGCGGCGCGATCGCCAACGTGCAGTCGTCGAGCAGCAGCCGGCGCGCGTATTCGGAGTGGACGATCACCCCGACGCTGCGGTGAACGTGCGTGGGGCTGCAGGTCAGTTCCTGGATCAGCTTCCGCGCGCCGACGTCCAGGCTCTCGGCTTCGCGCAGGAGCGCGCGCGCCGCGCCGCCGTGGTCGCGGACGACTTGGCGGGCGAAGGGGGCCGGATTGCCCGGATCGTGGGAAAGATGGCCGAGATAGGCGTCGTGAATCACCACGACGCCCGGATGGTCTCGGACATACGGCAACATGTAATGGTGGAAGGGTGAATTGCCGAGCTGGTAGACGACGGCGTCGTATCCGTCGGCTTCGAACGGAAACATCGAGTGATGTTTGACGGTGACGCCGGGCGGCAGCGCATCCAGACCGGAGGTGTCCTCGACGAAGAGATCCAGGTGGACGAATTTTCTGACGGAGGCGATCAGATCGGCGGCATAGGCCGCGATCCCGGTCTTCTGCGGCGGCAGCGGTGTGAACATCGCGATCCGCGTCGTCCGTTCCACCTTCTTCGGTTCGGCGGTCTTGCGCCGCGCGTAGGCCTCCTCCCACGCGTCGAGCGCTCGTCGGGCGCTCTTTTCCCAGGTGAACTCGGCGGCTCGCGCGCGGCTGTAGGCGCGCATGCGATCCGGCGTTCCCGCCTCGGTCAGCACGCGGTGCATGACCTCGGCGATGTGCACCGGGTCGCTCGCGTCGAAGCGGAACTCGGGGTTCGGCACGATCTCGATCAGGCTCGAGTTGTCGCCGACGATGACCGGCGCTCCGCAGCGCATCGCCTCGATGACCGGGAGCCCCAGCCCCTCGTAGAGCGAGGGAAAGATGAAGAGCGAGCACGCATTGTACAATTCGACCAGCTCTTCGTCGGAGACGAACCCGGTCAGGATCACGTCGTCTCCGACACCGAGGTCGGCCGCCTTCCGCCGGAGCGCGTCCGCTTCGGCGGGTTGCATCTTGTAGACGATCGCCAGCTTGTAGGCGCCGCCCAACGACCGGTGGGCGATGGCGAAAGCTTCCAGCGTCCCGTGGAGATTCTTCCGGAAATCTTCGCCGCCGACGTAGAGGATGAAGCGGTCCTCGGGGTTTATCGTCTTCCAGACCTTGCCGGCGAACTTCTCGGCGGCGCCGAGCTCGCGAAACATCTCGCTGATGCTGCCGGAAATGTTGACGACCCGATCGGGCTCGAGGCCCAAAAGGCGTTCCGCATCCTGCTTCGTGGCATCCGAGATCGCCAATCCGACGTCGAGACGAGCGGCCGTCGCAACCGTCCGCTTCCACCAGTTCGCGACCGCCCAGTGGGTCAGATACTTGTCCGGATAACGGTCGGGGATGAAATCGTAGAGCGTCCCGGAGCAGATGACGGGCGCGCCCGGCAGCGACATGTAGGAGGCCGCCGCCCCGAAGACGCTCTCACCCTCGAACAGGCTGGAGATGTGATAGACGTCGGGGCTGGACGTGGAAATCCGATCGTTCCGCATGAGGTTCGCGATTTGCTCGCGCGCCAACCTCTCGTCTTGCTCGAAGGTGACCGCCGGGTAGTCGTGGAGCAAGATGTTCCCATATCCTCCGAGCCGTTCGATCATGTCGAGGACGGATCGTGAGCGATCGAGATATTTGTGATTGAGCAGAAACAGAAAATCATGTGCGCTGCCGAGCTTGACGATCTCTTCGGTCAAGGCGGCGGAATACCTTCCGATGCCCCGCGATCGCGCTTCGGTCTGACAACACTGCAAATCGATGATGATCTTCACGGTTTCAGCCCCGAAAAATGTAGCCCGCCAGTGATGGAGATCCGTTCGCGGATCGAGGTTTCGGCCCGTCGCTCGCCGAGCGTCGCTTCATTCCGAAAATCGCGAATGAGACGCCGGTCGTCGTGTGGAAAAATTCATCGAGCATTCGAAGCCGGTCGCGAAGATGCGAGAGGTCGTCTCGCCGAGAAATTCGAAGAACTGCCTCGTGAAATTTCGATATCATGTCGAAGTATACGCAATGGGTCGATCGCATATGTTTCGACAGTATGACCACGGGCGATTCCTCTAGCCAGAATTTCCGCAAATGCTAGATATCGCAAATTCCGCTTGCGAGCAACGAGACGTTTCCGGCGACGGAGGTCCCGAACTCCGGTTGCCGGCTCTCCGCTCCGTCTCGCATCGGACCGAGGCGAAAGTCTTCCGCCGAGTTTGACGCCGCAGTGCGGGATGAGCAACGACCGATCCGCGGCATCGATCCAGGTCGCGCGCGGAGGGTGGAGGTTCGCCTTCGGGACGGTTCACTGAGAACGGCCGAGCGAAATTCACGTGCGGCGACCGTCGGCGACGCCTCGACGGCCGTCGCTCGATCGGAGAGCATCCCGCCGTCGTCGGTTTCGCTCCTTCGCCACGGCGCTCGACGGTGGCTGCCCGGATGAATCGTCCGGCCCGCGGATCACGTCCCACGCCCCGGTTCGACCGGCGGTCGGGCTCTCGTCGGCCGTCAGGCCGCTCCCTCGAGCGGGCTGGAGCGGAGAGGTGCGTTCGGTGCGGCGGCGGTCGGGAACAAACCCGCCAGAGCCAGATCGACCAGGCGATGCAGGTCCTCGCGCGTCGCGCCGGCCGAAGCGCGCACGTCCATGCCTTGGATCAGCGTCGTGACGAGGCTCGCCAGCACCGCCGGAACCGCGTCGGGAGGAAGGTGGTCGCCCTCGGCCGCGGCTCGTTCGAAGCGCTCGCACAGCGCCACTTCGGCGCGGGCGCGGCGGCGCGCGAGTTCGGCCGGAACGTTCTTGGCGTCGTCGCCACAGGCGAGCCCGCCCTGGACATAGAGGCAGCCGGGCGGATTGGCGGGATCGGTCAGGTAGTCGGCCTTGCCGTGCAACATCCGCGAGACCACCTCGCGTGCCGTCGGAGCGGCGAGGATGTCGGCGAGATAGCTCTCGATGCGGGCGCTGTAGCGGTCGAGCGCGGCGGTGAAGAGCCCCTCCTTGTTGCCGAAGGCGGCATAGAGGCTCGGCGGATTGATCCCCATCGTGCGGGTCAACTCGGCCAGGGTCGCGCCCTCGTACCCCTTGCGCCAGAACACCTCCATCGCCCGGTCGAGCGCCGCTTCGCGGTCGAAGGCGCGGGGTCTGCCCATCGCCATGTTGCATGTCTCCCGACACTTTCTTATCATCCGCTACATAAGGGGCTTGACGGCCGCTGTCCAGTGCCGCATTTGTAGTGAACACTACATATGTGAGGCAACCCGATGTCGTCCCCCCTCGAGTCTCTCCCGCCGAGCGCCTCCGATCGCCCGCGTCGCCGCGGTTCGCCCGTCGTGGCGGCGGCGGGCTTCGCCGTCGCCGCCGTCCTTCTCGCCCGTTCCGGCCTTCCCACCTCCTTCGCCCCCCCGGCGGAGGCGACCGTCACCGCGGCTCCGGCCCCACCCCCCGCCGTCCCGGTGACGGTCGCCACGGTCGCTCGTCGCGACACGATGTTCTGGGACGCGTTCTCGGGGAGGCTCGAGGCGGTGGAGAAGGTCGAGGTGCGGGCTCGCGTCGCCGGGATGGTCGAGGCCGTCCACTTCGCCGAGGGCCGGCCGGTCGCGGTCGGCGACCGGCTCGTCACCATCGACCCGGCCCCCTACGCGGCGATCGTCGCGCGGGCCGAAGCGCAAGTGTCGGCCGCCGAGGCGCGGCTGGCGACCGCGCGGTCGGATCTCGAGCGCGGGCAGAAGCTGTGGGACACCCGCACCGTCTCCTCCCGCGAGCTCGACGGGCGGGTCGCCGCCGAGAAGGAGGCGGAAGCCGACCTCCGCGCCGCTCGAGCGTCCCTGACCTCGGCGCGCCTCGACCTCGGCTACACCGAGATCGTCGCCCCTGTCGCCGGGCGCGCCGGCCGGCGGGAGATCACCGTCGGCAACCTCGTCGCCGGCGGACCGTCGGCGCCGGTGCTGACGACGTTGTTGTCGATCGATCCGATCTACGCGAGCTTCGACGTCGACGAGAGCATCCTGCGGCAGACCCTCGCGGGTCTCTCCGGCGGGAGTGGCGTCCGCACCGGGCTCGACCGCATTCCCGTCGAGATGACCACCGCCGACGGACGCGACGCGGTGGCCGGCCGGCTGCAACTGATCGACAACCGCGTCGATACGGCGAGCGGCACCGTCCATCTGCGTGCCGTCTTCGCCAATCCGACCGGCGCGCTCCTGCCCGGCCAGTTCGTTCACCTGAAGATGGGCCGGAGCAAGGCCGAACCGGTGCTGTTGGTCGACGAACGGGCGGTCGGCACCGATCAGGACAAGCGTTACGTCATGGTGGTCGACCCCGACGATCGCGCCGCCTTCCGGTTGGTCACGCTCGGCCGCTCGGTCGACGGTCTCAGGGTGGTCACCAGCGGGCTCTCGGCGGGCGAACGGGTGATCGTCAACGGCCTCCAGCGAGTGCGTCCCGGCTCGCCGGTCAAGGCGCAGGAGGTCGCGATGGGCGCGCGCGGCACCCCGCACCTCGCCTCGAGCGACTGACGCTCGGCCGTGCCGCCGCGGCGAACCGGTGGCGTTCCTTCTTCCTTTCGTTGGTCCCACCCCGCGGCGCCCGCCGGCGCCGGGATCGGTCGGTCATGCCCGCGAGGACGCCCATGAACCTCTCCAAATTCTTCATCGACCGACCGATCTTCGCGGGCGTGTTGTCCGTGCTGATCTTCGTCGCCGGCCTGCTAGCGCTCGTCTCGATGCCGGTCTCCGAATATCCGGAGGTGGTGCCGCCCTCGATCGTGGTGCGGGCGCAGTACCCCGGCGCCAGCCCCAAGGTGATCGCCGAGACGGTGGCGACCCCGATCGAGGAATCGATCAACGGCGTCGAGAACATGCTCTACATGGCGAGCCAGGCGACCACCGACGGGCTGATGACGTTGACGGTCACCTTCCGGCTCGGCACCGACGCCGACAAGGCCCAGCAGCTCGTCCAGAACCGCGTCGCCCAGGCCGAGGCCCGCCTGCCCGCCGAGGTCCGCACCCTCGGCGTCACCACGGTGAAGAGCTCGGCCGACCTGATGATGGTCGTCCACGTGCTGTCGCCGAACGACCGCTACGACGTCACCTACCTGCGCAACTGGGCGGTGCTCAACGTCAAGGATCGCCTCGCCCGCATCCCCGGGGTCGGCGACGTCCAGATCTTCGGCGCCGGCGACTACTCGATGCGGGTGTGGCTCGACCCCGACAAGGTCGCCGCCCACGGCCTGTCGGCGACCGACGTCGCCGCCGAGATCCGCGCCCAGAACGTCCAGGCGGCGGCCGGCGTGGTCGGCGGCGCGCCGTCGGTTCCCGGGCTCGACCTGCAGCTCTCGGTCAACGCCCAGGGGCGGCTCCTCTCCGAGGAGGAGTTCGGGGCGATCGTCGTCAAATCGGGACCGAACGGCGAAATCACCCGTCTCGCCGACGTCGCCCGGATCGAGATGGGCGCCTCGTCCTACGCGTTGCGCTCGTTGCTCGACGACAAGCCGGCGGTCGCCGTGCCGGTGTTTCAGGCGCCGGGCTCCAACGCCATCCAGATCTCCGACCGCGTCCGCGAGGTGATGGCCGAGATCCGGGAGACCATGCCGGAGGGCGTCGAATATCGGATCGTCTACGACACCACCCGCTTCGTGCGCGCTTCGATCCGCGCCGTGGTCGAGACCCTGTTCGAGGCGATCGCGCTGGTGGTGATCGTCGTCGTGGTGTTCCTGCAGACTTGGCGGGCCTCGATCATTCCGCTTCTGGCGGTGCCGGTGTCGATCGTCGGCACCTTCGCGGTGATGTACGTCGCCGGCTTCTCGGTCAACGCGCTGACGCTGTTCGGCCTGGTGCTGGCGATCGGCATCGTCGTCGACGACGCCATCGTCGTGGTCGAGAACGTCGAGCGCAACATCGAGCAGGGGCATTCCCCCCGCGAGGCGGCCTATCGGGCGATGCGCGAGGTGTCGGGGCCGATCGTCGCCATCGCCTTGGTGTTGGTCGCGGTGTTCGTGCCGCTCGCCTTCATCACCGGGCTCACCGGCCAGTTCTACCGGCAGTTCGCGCTCACCATCGCCATCTCGACGGTGATCTCGGCGATCAACTCGCTGACGCTGTCGCCGGCGCTCGCCGCGCTGCTGCTGCGCGACCACGCCGCGCCGAAGGATCGGCTCGGCCGGACCATCGACTTCGTCTTCGGCTGGTTCTTTCGCGGCTTCAACGTCGTCTTCCGACGCGGCTCGGCCGCCTACGGCGCGAGCGTCGGCCGCGTCGCACGCCACAAGAGCCTCGCCATGGCGGTCTACGCGGCCCTGCTCGGCGCCACCTGGATGGTGTTCCAGGCGGTGCCCGGCGGCTTCGTGCCGGCTCAGGACAAGCAATATCTGGTCGGCTTCGCCCAGTTGCCCGACGGCGCCACCCTCGACCGCACCGAGGAGGTGATCCGTCGCATGGGCGAGATCGCGCTGGCCGAGCCCGGAGTCGAGAACGCGCTCGCCTTTCCGGGTCTCTCGATCAACGGCTTCACCAACAGCTCCAACGCCGGCATCGTCTTCGTCGTGCTGAAAGATTTCGAAGAGCGCCGCTCGCCGGCGCTCTCCGGCGGGGCGATCGCCATGTCGCTCAACGGCAAGTTCGCCGGCATCCAGGACGCCTTCATCGCCATGTTCCCGCCGCCGCCGGTGCAGGGCATCGGCACCATCGGCGGCTTCAAGCTGCAGATCGAGGACCGCACCGGACGCGGCTACGAGGCGCTCGACGGCGTCGCCAAGGCGTTCCTGGCGCGTGCCGCCAAGGCGCCGGAACTGGCGCGGCCGTTCTCCGGCTATCAGATCGACGTGCCGCAGCTCTTCGCCGACGTCGACCGGGTCCAGGCACGCCAGCTCGGCGTTTCGGTCACCGACGTGTTCGAGACCATGCAGATCTATCTCGGCTCGCTCTACGTCAACGACTTCAACCGCTTCGGCCGCACCTATTCGGTGCGGGTGCAGGCCGACGCGCCGTTCCGCGCGCGGGCCGAGGACATCGGCCGGCTGGAGGTCAAGTCGAAGTCGGGCGAGATGATCCCACTGTCGGTGCTGCTCCGGGTGCGGCCGGTGGCCGGTCCCGAACGGGCGATGCGCTACAACGGCTTCCTCGCCGCCGACGTCAACGCGGGCGCGGCGCCGGGCTTCTCGTCCGATCAGGCCCAGGCGGCGGCGGCGAGGATCGCGGCGGAAACCCTGCCCAAGGGCTTCGGCTTCGAATGGACCGAGCTCACCTATCAGCAAATCATCGCCGGCAATTCCTCGACGATCGTGTTCCCGCTGGCGCTGCTCCTGGTCTTCCTGGTGCTCGCGGCGCAATACGAGAGCCTCGCGCTGCCGATCGCGATCGTCCTGATCGTGCCGATGGCGCTGCTCGCCGCGATGACCGGCGTCTGGCTGTCGGGCGGGGATGCCAACATCTTCACCCGGATCGGCCTGATCGTGCTGGTCGGCCTGTCGGCGAAGAACGCCATCCTGATCGTGGAGTTCGCCCGCGAGCTCGAATTCGCCGGTCGGACGCCGATCGCCGCGGCGATCGAGGCGAGCCGGCTTCGGCTGCGGCCGATCCTGATGA
>JAAYVT010000041.1 GCA_012517025.1 Phyllobacteriaceae bacterium
ACCGGCTCGGAAGCGCCGTGCCGCACGCCCTTCAGCGGGTTGACGCCGGTGTGGTACATCGCCGTGGCGAGCGCCATCGGCGAGGGCAGGTAGGTCTGCACCTGATCGGCGCGATACTTGTTCTTCTTCAGCCACAAGGCGAGGTTCATCATGTCCTCGTCCGACGTGCCGGGATGGGCGGCGATGAAATAGGGGATGAGGAAGTACTTCTTCCCCGCCGCCTGCACCGCCGCGTCGAACAACTGCTTGAAGCGGTCGTAGGTGCCGATCCCCGGCTTCATCATCTTGGAGAGCGGGCCCTCCTCGGTGTGCTCCGGGGCGATCTTGAGATAACCGCCGACGTGGTGGGCGACCAGCTCCTTGATGTAGGCGGGCGAGCGCACCGCGAGGTCGTAGCGCACGCCCGAGGCGACGAACACCTTCTTCACCCCCGGCACCGCGCGGGCCTTGCGGTAGAGCTTGATCAGGTCGTCGTGCGAGGTGTTCAGGTTGGGGCAGACGTCGGGGAAGACGCAGGACGGCTTGCGGCACAGCGCCTCCGTCTCGCGATCCTTGCAGGCCATCCGCCACATGTTGGCGGTCGGCCCGCCGATGTCGGAAACGATGCCGGTGAAGCCTTCGGTCTTGTCGCGGACCTTGCCGATCTCCTCGAGAATCGACTTCTCCGAGCGCGACTGGATGATGCGGCCCTCGTGCTCGGTGATCGAGCAGAACGAGCAGCCGCCGAAGCACCCGCGCATGATGGTGACGGAGAAGCGGATCATCTCCCAAGCCGGGATCTTGGCGTCGCCGTAGGAGGGATGCGGCGCGCGCGCGAACGGCAGCTCGTAGACGGCGTCCATCTCGGGCGTCGTCAGCGGGATCGGCGGCGGGGTGAGCCACAACTCGCGATCGCCGTGGCGCTGCACCAGCGGACGGGCGTTGCCGGGGTTCGATTCGCGATGCAGCACCTTGGAGGCGCGGGCATAGGCCTCGCGGTCGGTCGCCACCTGCTCGAAGCTCGGCATCCGGATCACCGACATCGGCCCCGACTTGCGGGCACCGTCGTCGGCGACGTCGAGATCGTCGGCATGGACCTCGGTCCAGCCCTCCGGCACCGCCCGCTTGACCAGGGCGACGCCGCGGACGTCGTCGAGATCTGCCGGCGTCTCGCCCTTGGCGAGGCGGTGCGTCACCTCGGCGAGCGCCCGTTCGGCGTTGCCGTAGAGCAGGATGTCGGCCTTGGCGTCGATCAGGATCGAGCGGCGGACCTTGTCCGACCAATAGTCGTAATGGGCGATGCGGCGCAGCGAGCTCTCGATGCCGCCGAGCACGATCGGCACGTCCTTGTAGGCCTCGCGGACCCGCTGGGCGTAGACGACGACGGCGCGATCGGGGCGTTTGCCGGCCTCGCCGCCGGGCGTGTAGGCGTCGTCGTGGCGGATCCGCTTGTCCGAGGTGTAGCGGTTCACCATCGAATCCATGTTGCCGCCGGTGATGCCGAAATAGACGGTCGGCCGGCCGAGCGCCCGGAACGGCTCGGCGCTGGTCCAATCGGGCTGGGCGAGGATGCCGACGCGGAAGCCCTGGGCCTCGAGCAGACGGCCGACGATCGCCATGCCGAAGCTCGGGTGATCGACGTAGGCGTCGCCGGTGACCAGGATCACGTCGCAGGCGTCCCAGCCGAGCGCGTCCATCTCGGCGCGCGTCGTCGGCAGGAAGGGGGCGGTGCCGAAACGGTGTGCCCAGTGTTTGCGATGGGAGAAGAGCGGGGTCGGTGCGTTCATCGGGCGAGGAATAGGGCAGACTGCGGCCTCGTCAAGGCGAAACGGCGCGCGGGAGCCCTTCGGCTCCGTGGCTCTGCGGATCCGCGCGGCGGCGAACCGAGGTAAATTCGATGATCGCGCGCCGGCCCGGCGCGGCCCCGCACCGGCTTCGGACCTCTCCATGCACCTCAACCCGTCGACCAACGGCGCGCTGCGCATCCTCATGATCTGCGAGAAGAATCCCGACCGTCCGGTGACCATGCCGGAGATGGTCCGGGCGCTCGGCCTGTCGGAATCGCTGGTGGTGAAGTCCTGTCACGAGCTGATGCGCGCCGGCTATCTCGAGGGGCGACGCGGCAACGGCGGCGGCTATCGGCTGGCGCGCCCGGCCGACGGCATCGACGTGATGGAGATCATCGAGCTGTTCGAGGGCGAGGAGAACCTCTTCCCCTGCCGTCTGCGCCAGGAGGAGGAATGCCGCATCGTCGAGGCGTGTCTGCTGAGACGGGCTTGCGAGCGGGCCTATTCGGCCTTCAAGCAGGAGCTCTCCGGCTGGAGCCTCGCCGACATCGCCGCCGACATCGGCGGTCTTCCGGCGGTCTGAGCGGCGCCGGACGCGGTCGCGGGCGGCCAAGTCGCGCCGACCCGGCGTCGCTCGGCGGCGCAATCCTCGGAACTCGGGCCGTCGAGCCGGAGGATCTCCAGGATCTCGCGTTGATTGACGATCACGTCGGCGACGGTCATGCCGTCGAGCTCTTCGAGAAAGACGTCGCGAGCGGCGCGCAGCGCGATCGACAGGCGACAACGGCCGACCAACGGGCAGGTCGAGGCGACCGGATCGAAACACTCGACCAGATCGAACCCCTCCTCGGTGCGCCGGACGATCTCACCGAGGGTGATCGCGGCCGCCGGCCGGGCGAGCCGGAAGCCGCCGCGATTGCCGCGCACGTTCTCGAGATAGCCCCACTGACCGAGCTGATGCACGCATTTGACGAGGTGGGCGCGCGAGATGCCGAAGGCGTCGGCCACTTCCTGCACCGTCGACAGACGCGGCGCCCGCATGGCGGCGACCATCAGCGTGCGCAGGGAGAAATTGGAGTAGCTGGTCAGTCGCATGGCCGCTCGCTCGGGTCGCCGTCCGCGGGAGCGGACCGCCGTCGCTCTCTTGTCTAATGGAAGCCGGACTCTGCGGCATCCGTAGTCTCGCGGAAGAAGAGGACGACGGCCGCCGCACTCCGTTGAGAGCAAGGGACGGAGCACGACGACCGCCGACGCCACGACGCGGGAGGCCCCGCGTCGACGACCTCCCCGATCGCGACGAATGCCTCCGTGCGATCGATCGTCCGGCATCACGGGAGAAAGCCGGACGGGAGATCGTTTCGAGATACCCGATCAAAGTAATATTTTCAATATAACTTTTTACGGGGTCGACCGCGACTTTTCGCTCCGGTCACCAGACGAAGAAGCGTCGACCGAGAGTGGCGCCGACGCCGGCGACGATCGCCACGGCGAGCGGGTACCACAGCGCCACGAACAGCGGGCTGTCGTCGTCGCAGTTGGCGGCGTAGAGCGTTGCGGCGATGCCGGCGGCGGCCAGGCCGGCG
>JAAYVT010000518.1 GCA_012517025.1 Phyllobacteriaceae bacterium
GACACGGTGGCGCTCGATCTCGATGGCGACGCCGTCGAGGATGGTCGGGATCGGCGCGGCCGGCTTCTCCACCCGCACGGTGACGGTGTGGATCTGGCCGTAGGTCGCGAGAATGCGGCCGGCGATCACCTCCGCCAGCGCCTCGATCAGCGAGAAGCGCCGCTCGGTCGCCACGTCGACGACGATCTTGGCGAGGCGGTCGTAGGAGACGGTGCGCTTCCAGTCGTCGGCGAGCGCGGCGGGACGCAGGTCCAGCCGACAGTCGAGCGAGACGTAGAAGCGCTGGCCGAGCTTCTCCTCCTCCGGATGGATGCCGTGATAGGCGTAGACGGCGATGCGGGTGAGCAGGATGCGATCGCTCATTTGCGGCTCCGGAGCACGGCGTCGGTGACCCGGGCGGCCTCGACGTGGGGGCGCACGTCGTGGACGCGCAGGATGTCGGCGCCGAGCCAGGCGCCGACGACGTTGGTGGCGAGCGTGCCGAACAGCCGCTCGGTCGGGGGCACCTCGAGGATGCGCCCGACGATGCGTTTGCGCGAGGTGCCGAGCAGGATCGGGCGGCCGAGAACCTTCAGTTCGTCGAGCCGGGCGAGCGCGGCGAGGTCCTGTTCCGGCGTCTTGCCGAAGCCGATGCCGGGGTCGATCACCACGTCGGTCTCGGGAATGCCGGCGGCGGTCGCGGTGTCGATCGCGCGGGCGAAGAAGGCGAGCTGATCGGCCACCACGTCGAGCCCGCCGTCGGCCTCGTCGCGATTGTGCATGACGATCACCGGCGCGCGGTGGGCGGCGGCGACGCGGGCGAGGTCGGGATCGCGGGTGAGCCCCCAGACGTCGTTGACGATGGTGGCGCCGGCGGCGAGCGCGGCCTCGGCGGTCGCCGCCTTGAAGGTGTCGATCGAGATCGGCACCGAGGTCTCGGCGGCGAGGCGGGCGATCACCGGCACGACGCGGGCGATCTCTTCCGGCCGGTCGACCGGGGTGTGGCCGGGGCGGGTCGATTCGCCGCCGACGTCGATCAGGTCGGCGCCCTCGGCGATCATGTCGTGGGCATGGGCGAGGGCGGTGTCGATCTCGCTCCAGCGACCGCCGTCGGAGAAACTGTCCGGGGTGGCGTTGAGGATGCCCATCACCAGGGTGCGGCGGCCGAGGTCGGGCAGGAGATCGGCGAGGCGGCTCATGATCCCTCCTTCGGCGGGTGCTCCCCTTCCTCTAGCGCTGCGCGCGGCGGCGCGCGAGAGGCGGAGACGAAGATTCGGAGACGCCCGCCATCCCGGTCTCGCGACAGGGAAAATCACCGTCGACGTCGGGCGGACGCGGCGTTCGCGTGAAGGTGGAGAATCGGCTTCGTCAGTCGACGCGCGCGATCTTCGCCGACACCGCCTCGGCGAGCGCCTTCGGGGCGGTTGCGAAGACGGCGTGCGGGGTGCCGGCGGCGGCCCAGACCACGGTGTGGCCGAGCAGGTCCTCGTCCATCACGGTGGCGAGGCGGGTCGCATGGCCGAACGGCGGGACGCCGCCGATGGCGTAGCCGGTCAGCGCCCGGACGTCGTCGGCGGAGCCGCGGACCACCGGTTCGCCGATCACCTCGACCATCCGCTTCTCGTTCACCCGGTTGGCGCCGGAGACCAGGAACAGCCACGGCGTCTTCGAGGTCTTGCCGCGGAAGATCAGCGACTTGACGATCTGGGCGACGGCGCAGCCGCAGGTGGTGGCGGCTTCTTCCGCGGTGCGGGTGGAGGCGGGCATCTCGCGCACCTCGACGGCGAGGCCGAGGGCGCGGGCGGCCTCGGCGACGCGGGCGGCGCTGTCGGGCAGATCGGTCATGCCTCGGCCTCGGTCGGCAGGAGTTTGCGGCGGGAGATCTCGACCAGGCCGGAGCCGGCGTCGCGGAAGCCGCGCTCGACGCGGGTGGTGCGCCAGGCGCCGGGACCACCGTCGATCTCGAACAGGTTCCAGCCGGCGCCGCGCCGGTCGGTGCCGGGATTGCGCGAGGCGGAGGGGACGCCGACCAGCGGGATCGGCCGGCTCGGGCCGTTCAGCCATTCGACGGTCGAACGGTGGGTGTGGCCGTGCAGGACCAGCTCGGCGCCGTGGGCGTGGACGACCTCGCGGAAGCGCTCGGCGCCGATCAGACGACCGGCCCAGTGGATCGGCTTCTTGGCCGGCGGATGATGGATCAGCACCACCCGGTAGAGCCCCTCGCGGGCGGTGTGGTCGAGCAGCTCGGCGAGCTTCAGCGCCTGACCGGGTTCGAAGCGGCCGGTCGCCATGAACGGCAGGGTCGCCTCGGCCGAGGAGACGCCGATCACCGCGACCGGGCCGCGCCGCCGCAGATAGGGCCAGCGCGGCGCCTCGCCGGTGTCGCGATCGCCGCGCATGAAGGCGGCCCAGGATTCGGTGGTGCGCTTCAGCGCGCCGGGGACGTAGGCATCGTGGTTGCCGGGGACGGCGGAGACGTCGCGGCCCTCGCCGAGCGAGGCGAGCCAGCGGCGCGCCGGTTCCAGCTCGGCGTCGAGGGCGATGTTGACGATGTCGCCGGTGACGGCGACATGATCGGGCGCGTGGGCGCGCAGATCGGCGACCAGAGCGTCGAGGACGGCCGGCCGCATGCCGCCGCGGCCGCGGTTGAGCCGCCAGTTGATCCAGCCGAGAACGCGCTTGCCCATCAGGTCGCGCGGGCGAACGTCGGGCAGTGGGCCGAGATGGGGGTCGGAGACGTGTGCGAGGCGAAACATGGCCAGGAACTACCGTCCCTCGGGGAAGGCGTCCAGTCTCCGCGCGGTCGAAGACGGGCGCATGACGGCACAAAAAGAAGGCGACGCCCGGTGGGCGCCGCCTTCTCGAGGTCCGGTACGGTTGCGCCGATCAGGCGCGGCCGAAGGCCAGCAGGATCGCGGCGACGCGCGGATCGGTCAGATCGAGCGCCGGCTTCCAGGTGTAAGAGGTCTTGCGGGCGACCTTGCGGCGGAGAAAAGCGAACATGTCCATTGCTCTCTGAGTTCGGGCGAGCCCGTCGTCGCGCCCTCGGGGCGGCGACGACGGGGGGCCGCCGATCCCTCCCGGATCTGCGGCGACATCGCCTCGGTGAATTCGTATGCCGATCATATAGGCAGATTGCATGAAAACGCGCCAGCCGGTCGCGGGCCGGTCACCCATGCGAAAGACGCATGGCTGGCGGAAATCGTCACATCCGGGGTCGGCTCGGTCGACGGCTTTCGAATCGAGGTGAACGATGCGTGAATGGCCCCTCATCGGTACGGCGGCAAAGCGTTTGGCGGTGGTTCGGGCGCGATTTGCCGCACGATCGACGCTCGGGGTTCGGGCGATGGTTCGGGACGAACGGGGTCGCGTTCTGCTCCTACGTCATACCTACATCCCCGGTTGGTATTTTCCGGGGGGCGGAGTGGAGGCGAACGAAAGCGCGGCGGAGGCGGCGGCGCGGGAAATTCTCGAGGAGACCGGGATCCGTCTCCTCGCCCTGCCGCGCCTCGTCTCGTTGCATCTCAATACGCGCGTCTCCGGCCGCGACCACGTCGCCTTCTTCCACGCCGAGACCGCCGAGACGACGCCGCGGGCCCGGCTCGGCGAGATCGCCGAGGTCGGCTTCTTCGGGCTCGACGCTCTGCCGGAGGGGGTGACCGGGGCGACGCTGCGGCGGCTCGGCGAGGCGGTCGAGGGTGGGGCGCCGGCGCGGGAGTGGTGAGCCCGCTCTTGCCCGTTCGCCGCGCCCGTGCTACCGGGCTCGTCGCCCCGATTTCCGGGCCGCGACGGGTGTGAGATGGGCGTGACGCCTCTGCTTCTGCGACGACGAACCGAGCGACGTGGTTTCTCCCACGCCGTCGTCGCGCCGCGCCCGTTCTCGAACTCCGCCGCCGGTTGAGCGACGGTCCTCAGATCGAGCGGTCCGAGCGCGACGGTTCGCAACGTCGATCCGGAAGCGCCCGCATGACCGACCCGATCCCCGACATCCGGCCCATGACCGCCGCCGATGCCGCCGCAGTCGAAGCCCTCAACGAACACGCCTTCGGCCCCGGCCGGCACGTACGCACCGCCTCGCGGCTGCGCGAGGGCGTGCCCGCCGATCCCGACCTGACCCTGGTGGCGACGCTCGACGGGCGCCTCGCCGGCTCGGTGACGATGACGCCGATCGTCATCGGCGACGATCCGGCGCTGCTGCTCGGGCCGCTCGCCGTCGATCCCGACTTCGAGAAGCGCGGCATCGGCGGCCGGCTGGTGCGCGAGACGCTGACCCGGGCGAAGGCCAAGGGGCACCGGCTGGTGCTGCTGGTCGGCGATCCGCCCTATTACGGCCGGTTCGGCTTCCATGCGCTGGCGCCCGGGCAGGTGACGCTGCCGGGGCCGGTCGATCCGCGCCGGGTGCTGGTGGTCGAACTCGGCGATCTGGCGCGGTCGGCGGCGCACGGCATGGTCGGCAAGGCGCGGAGCTGAGGGCGCGGAGCCGAGGCTCAGCGCCCCTCGCGCCACCACACCAGCCCGAGCAGGGCGATCAGCAACGCGGCGGCGGCGAGGCCGGCGGCGAGACGGATGGTCTCGGCGCCGGTGGTGACGACGGCGCGGGAGGCGCGCAGGGCGATCCGGTCGGGGCCGGAGAAGCCGGTCTCGGCGTCGCGGATCTCGACCCGGGGCAGGGTGATCGCCGCGTCGGCGCCGGTGAGCAGGCGCCGCACCGAGCCGCCGGTCGCCTCGGCGAGCGGACGCAGCCGCTCCTCGGTCGACCGCATGGCGGAGAATTCGAGCGGATCGGCGGGGCCGACGTGGGCGAGGGCGGTCAGCGTGCCGTCGCTCGCCCGCCACAGGCCGCGCGCGTCGGCGGGAAGGCTTCCCCGCCACACGCCGGGCTCGGCGGCGGCGAGGGCGAGGCGATGCTCGACCCCGGTCGGGTCGGTGACGACCACCGGGGCGGCGGTGTCGGCGAGGGTGCGGCGCTCGACCGTCACGGTGCGGCCGTCGCTCGAAAGCTTCAGCGCCTCCTCCTCGAGGTCCGGCTCCTTCATCAGCCAGTGGGCGACGCGTCGCAGCAGCGCGCCGTGCGGCCCGCCGCCGTCGAAGCCGCGTGCCCACAGCCAGATCTGATCGGAGGCGAGGAGCCCGACCCGGCCCTGGTCGCGACGGGCGAGGAGGAGCAGCGGACGGTCGTCGGGGCCGGCCAGCAGCGAGACCGCGTCGGGCGCGGCGGTGACCGGCGAGAGCCGCAGCCAGCGGCCCCAATCGGGGTTTTCGCCGCCGCGCGGCAGGTCGCGGGTGACCGGGTGGCGCAGGCCGAGGGTGGTCGGGCGGGGCCGGAAGGTCTCCTCGCTCGGCGCGTCGAGCGGCGTGGCGGGCAGGATCTCGGCGAGCGGGGTCTCCATCAGGCCTTCCGGATCGGAGAGATCGGGGCCGCTGGCCACCAGCACCGCGCCGCCCTTCTTCACCCAGCCGACGATGTTGCGGAAATAGTCGAGAGTGAGCAGGCCGCGCCGGCGGTAGCGGTCGAAGACGATCAGGTCGAAGCCGTCGAGCTTGTCCTGGAACAGCTCGCGGGTCGGAAAGGCGATCAGCGACAGCTCGTTCACCGGCACCAGATCCTGCTTCTCGGGCAGGCGCAGGATGGTGAAGTGGACGAGATCGACCGAGGCGTCGGATTTCAACAGATTGCGCCAGGCGCGCTCGCCCGGCGACGGCTCGCCGGAGACCAGGAGGACGCGCAGGTTCTCGCGCACGCCGCGCAGCGCCACCACGGCGCGGTCGTCGAGCGGGGTGAGGTCGTGGGCGAGCGGCTCGACCTCGGCCTCGAAGACGATCTCGCCGGCGTGCGGCACCTCGACGTCGAAGGAGAACGGCACGCCGGGGGCGACGGTGCGCCGCTCGATCTCGGTGCCGTCGCGCCGCAGCACCACGCGGGCGGGCGGACGCGGGGCGGGCGCCCCCTCGTCGTCGACGCGGAAGGTCAGCGTCTGGGTCTTGCCGACCAGGCCGAAGCGGGGGGCGGCGACGACCACCATGCGGCGGTCGACTTCGTCGGCGCGGCCGGTGACGAGGGCGTGCAGCGGCGCGGCGAAGCCGAGGGCGGCGGGGCTTCCCGGCACGTCGTGGACGACGCCGTCGGTGATCGCGATCACGCCGGCGATGCGCTCGGGCGGCACGTCGGCGAGGGTGCGCGTCAGCGTCTCGAACAGGCGGGTGCCGTCGCCGGCCGTCGCGTCGCGATCGTCGAACACCGCCTCGCGCACCTCGAGGTCGGGCAGGGCCTTCAACCGGGCGAGCAGCGCGGTGCGGGCGGCCTCGGTCGCCGCCTCGCGGCCGGGCAGGCGCTGGCTGGCGGAGCGGTCGACGAGCAGCACGGCGACGCCGGGCAGGGTGGTGCGGCCCTCGCGGCGGATCTCCGGCCCGGCCAGCGCCATCATCAGCAGGGCGAGGGCGACGGCGCGCAAGGCCGCGCCACGCCGGCGCAGGACGAGGCCGAGGCCGGCGATCGCGGCGGCGGCGATCGCCAGCGCGACGAAGACGACCGTCCCGACGGCGGGGACGAAGGCGACGGTTCCGATCACGGCGTTCGTCTCCTCGTCATCGGCCGAGCCTCTGCAGCAGGGCGGGTACGTGAACCTGATCGGCCTTGTAGTTGCCGGTCAGCACGTACATCACGATGTTGACGCCGACGCGCAGCGCCATCTCGCGGGCGCGCGGGTCGGTGCTCGCGGTCGGGTCCTCGCCGTCGTCGGCCTCGGCCCAGGCGCCGGCGAGGTCGTTGCCGGTGACCAGGATCGGCGAGACGCCGTCGGCGGCGCCGACCGGTCGGCCGGCGGTCTCGCCGTCGTCGCGCGGCTCGCCGCCGGCGGCGATCCACAGGCGACCGTCGAAGCGGCCGGGGAAGGTCTGCAGCAGATAGAAGGTGCGGCCGAGGACGTGGTCGGCCGGCACCGGCTCCAGCGCCGGTAGGTCGAGGCCGGCGAGCATTCGCCTGAGCGCCGCGCCGGCGGCGGTGGGACGACCGGTGCCGGCGCGGGCGTCGGCCTCCTCGGCGTCGCGGGTGTCGAAGATCACGGTGCCGCCGCCGCGCATGAAGGCGTCGAGACGGGCGAGCGCGGTC
>JAAYVT010000519.1 GCA_012517025.1 Phyllobacteriaceae bacterium
ACCGCGAAACGGTGATTTGCAGCCCTCCGCCGGGTCATGTATCCGTATCCGATGCCCGTCGGATCCGACGAGGCCGAGACCGGGTCGGCGGGAGCGATCGGACGGTCCGCATCACGAGAGTTCCGATATTGCCGAGCCCCCTCGAGACACCCCTCCTCGACACCGTCCATACCCCGGAAGATCTGCGCAAGATCCCCGACAACCAGCTGCGGCAGCTGGCCGACGAGCTGCGCGCCGAGACCATCGACGCGGTCTCGGTCACCGGCGGCCACCTCGGCGCCGGCCTCGGCGTGGTCGAGCTCACGGTGGCGCTGCACAAGGTGTTCGACACCCCGCGCGACATCCTGATCTGGGACGTCGGTCATCAGACCTATCCGCACAAGATCCTGACCGGCCGGCGCGACCGCATCCGCACCCTGCGCCAGGGTGGCGGCCTCTCCGGCTTCACCAAGCGCGACGAGAGCCCCTACGATCCGTTCGGCGCGGCCCATTCCTCGACCTCGATCTCGGCGGCGCTCGGCTTCGCGGCGGCGCGCGATCTCTCCGGCGCCACCAACGACGTGATCGCGGTGATCGGCGACGGCTCGATGTCGGCCGGCATGGCCTACGAGGCGATGAACAACGCCGGCGCCATGGACGCCCGGCTGATCGTCATCCTCAACGACAACGACATGTCGATCGCCCCGCCGACCGGAGCGATGAGCGCCTATCTCGCCCGTCTGGTGTCGTCGCGGACGTTCCTGCAGCTCAGGGACATCGGCAAACAGATCTCGCGGCGGCTGCCCAAGTTCATCGAAATCGGCGCCAAGCGGGCGGAAGAGTTCGCCCGCGGCATGGCGATGGGCGGAACGTTGTTCGAGGAGCTCGGCTTCTTCTACGTCGGCCCGATCGACGGCCACAATCTCGATCATCTCCTGCCGGTTCTGCGCAACGTGCGCGATTCCAAGCAGGGCCCGATCCTCGTCCACGTCGTCACCCAGAAGGGCAAGGGCTACGCCCCGGCCGAGGCCGCCGACGACAAGTACCACGGCGTCTCCCGCTTCGACGTCGTCACCGGCAAGCAGGACAAGCCCAAGGCCAACGCCCCCTCCTACACCCGCGTCTTCGCCGACGCGCTGATCTCGGAGGCGCGCCGCGACGAGAAGATCCTCGGCATCACCGCCGCGATGCCGGCCGGCACCGGCCTCGACCGCTTCGCCGAGGCCTTTCCGAAGCGGATGTTCGACGTCGGCATCGCCGAGCAGCACGCCGTGACCTTCGCCGCCGGCCTCGCCGCCGCCGGCATGAAGCCGTTCTGCGCGATTTATTCGACCTTCCTGCAGCGCGGCTTCGATCAGGTGGCGCACGACGTGGCGCTGCAGAAGCTGCCCGTCCGCTTTCCGATCGATCGCGCCGGTTTCGTCGGCGCCGACGGCGCCACCCACGCCGGTTCCTATGATCTCGCCTATCTCGGCTTCCTGCCGAACTTCGTCGTGATGGCGCCGGCCGACGAGGCCGAGCTCGTCCACATGGTGGCGACCAGCGCGGCGATCGACGATCGCCCCTCCGCCTTCCGCTTCCCGCGCGGCGAGGGCGTCGGCGTCGAATTGCCGACCCACGGCGAGATCCTGGAGATCGGCAAGGGCCGGATCCTGCGCGAGGGCACCAAGGTGGCGATCCTGTCGCTCGGCACCCGCCTCTCCGCCGCTCTCGACGCCGCCGAGACGTTGGAAGCGCACGGGCTCTCCACCACCGTCGCCGACGCCCGCTTCATGAAGCCGCTCGACCGCGACCTCGTCCGCCGCCTCGCTCGCGCCCACGAGGTGCTGGTGACGGTGGAGGAGGGGGCGATCGGCGGCTTCGGCAGCCACGTCCTGCACTTCCTGGCCTCGGAAGGACTGCTCGACGGCGGCCTCAAGATCCGCACCCTGATGATGCCCGACCAGTTCCTCGACCACGGCGACGCGGAGAAGACCCATGCGGCGATCGGCATCGACGCGAACGGCATCGTCCGGCGCGTCTTCGAGGCACTCGGACGCAGCGAGGCGACCGGCGAGCCGGCGCGGCGCGCCTGAGGAGGCCGAGACGATGACGCTGAGGGCGTTGCGCTGGGTCCTGTGGGTGCTGATCGCGTTCCTGGTGATCGGGCTCGGCGTGTTCGCGGCGCTGCGCGAGCCGGCGACGACGCCGAAACAGGCCGACGCCTCCGCCCTCGCGCCGGTCGCCGGCATCGGCGGCGACTTCGCTCTCGTCGACCAGTCCGGCAAGCCGTTCACCCAAGCCGATCTGAAGGGGCATCCGAGCCTCGTCTTCTTCGGCTACACCTTCTGTCCCGACGTCTGCCCGACCACCCTGCTCGAGGCCGAGGGCTGGATGAAGGAGCTCGGCCCGGACGCCGACCGCCTGAAGGTGGTCTTCGTCACCGTCGACCCGGAGCGCGACACCTCCGAGAAGCTGAAGGATTATCTCGGCAGCTTCGATCCGCGCTTCGTCGGCCTGACCGGCCCGCGCCCGGCGATCGACCGCATCCTCAAGGATTACCGGGTGTTCGCGCGCAAGGTCGAGGGCAAGGGCGGCGACTACACCATGGATCACACCGCCGCCGTCTACATGCTCGACCCGCAGGGACGCTTCGTCGGGCTGATCAACTTCCAGGAAGAGACCGCCAAGGCGATGACCAAGATCCGCCGCCTGATGACGATGTCGTGACGCCGTGATCGACGTCGGCGCTCTCCTCTCCGCGGCGATCGCGGGCTGTCTCTACGTGGTCTCGCCGGGGCCGGCGGTGCTGGCGTTGATCGGCATCGGCGCGGCCAAGGGACGGCGCCCGGCGCTGTACTTCCTGTTCGGCCATCTCTTCGGCGACACGCTGTGGTGCGGTCTGGCGGTGACGGCGCTGGTCGGGGCGAAAGTGTTCGATCCGCTGCTGTTCGAACTGGTGGCGCTCGCCTGCGGGCTCTATCTCGGCCGGCTCGGCTGGAAGGGCGTGACCGCGCGCTCGGCCTCCGGCGCCGACGATCTCGTCGGCGACAAGCCGTGGATGCGCGGCATCGCCTTCGGCCTCACCAATCCGAAGAGCTATCCGGTGGCGCTGGCCATGTACACGGCGCTGTTCGCCGGGCGGCCCGAGGCGCTGACCTTCCAGGCGATGCCGATGCTGTTCCTCGCCTCGCTCGTCGGCTTCCTCTGCGGCGATGCGATCCTCGCCTGGACGGTCGGCACCGGGGTGATGCGCCGGCTCTATCTGGCGCACGCCGTCACCATCGTCCGGGTGGTCGGCGCGCTGTTCCTCGCCTTCGCCGTCACCACGCTCTGGGAAGCCGTGCCGAAGCTCGTCGCCCGGCTGGCCTGAACGCGGAAACGCCCCCGCGCCGGTTCGGCGCGGAGGCGTTTCGGTGGGGCACCCGTGCGGACGATCTCAGGCGGCGATCGCGCTCGCCAGCGGCAGCAGGTCGTAACCGAGAGCGGCGGCGACGGCCGGGTAGGTCACCCGGCCGACCGCGACGTTGAGGCCGTTGGCCAGATGCGGATCCTCGGCGAGCGCCCGGCGCCAGCCCTTGTCGGCGAGCGCCAGGGCGAAGGGCAGGGTGGCGTTGGCGAGCGCGAAGGTCGAGGTGCGGGCGACGCCGCCCGGCATGTTGGCGACGCAGTAGTGCACCACCCCGTCGACGACGTAGGTCGGCCGCGAATGGGTGGTGGCGTGCGAGGTCTCGGCGCAACCGCCCTGGTCGATCGCCACGTCGACGATCACCGAACCGCGTTTCATCGTCTTCAGCATCGGCCGGGTGATCAGCTTCGGCGCGGCGGCGCCGGGAACGAGGACCGTGCCGATCACCAGATCCGCCTCGGCGACGAGCGCGGCGACGGCGTCGCGGCTGGAGGCGGCGGTCTTGACCCGGGCGCCGAACTGCACGTTGAGCCGCCGCAGCACGTCGAGCGAGCGGTCGACCACGGTGACGTCGGCGCCCATGCCGAGCGCGATCGCGGTCGCGTTGGTGCCGGAGACGCCGCCGCCGAGCACCACCACCTTGGCCGGCGCCACGCCCGGCACGCCGCCGAGCAGCACGCCGCGGCCCTTCATGGCGTTCTCCAGCGCATGCGCCCCGACCTGAACCGCCATGCGGCCGGCGACCTCGGACATCGGGGTGAGCAGCGGCAGACCGCCGGTCGGCGAGGTCACCGTCTCGTAGGCGACGCAAGTCGCGCCGGAGGCGACGAGATCGCGGGTCTGCTCCGGATCGGGAGCGAGATGGAGATAGGTGAAGAGGGGATGGTCGGGCCGCAGTTTGGCGCGCTCGACCGCCAGCGGCTCCTTGACCTTGACGATCATCTCGGCCTCGGCCCACACCGCGTCGGCGGCCTCGACGAGGGTCGCGCCGGCCTTGACGAAGTCGCGGTCGGCGATGCCGGCGCCGCGTCCGGCGCCCTTCTCGATCAGCACGGCGTGGCCGTGCGCCACCAGCTCGGCGACCGATGCCGGCACCAGGCCGACGCGGTCCTCGTGATCCTTGATTTCCTTCGGCACTCCGATGCGCATGGGGCTCTCCTCGATCGGCTCCCGTCCGACCCGTCCGGCTCGAACATTCTTCGGATGATGAGCCGGCTCACGCGCAATTTTCGGTCCATTTTCGAAATCGAATCGTTTTCATGAAAGCTCGGATTGAACCGATCGCCGAATTCGTCGAATATTCTGCGATGATTGCTCTCGACGATCGTGATCGCCAGATTCTGACCGAGCTGCAGGCCGACGGGCGCCTCACCAACGCCGAGTTGGCGGAGCGGGTGCACCTGTCGCCGTCGGCCTGTCTGAGGCGCGTCAACCTGCTGATGGAGAGCGGCCTGGTCGCCGGCGCGCACCTGGTGCTGGACCAGAAGACGGCGGGCTTCGCCGGCACCGCCTACGTCTCGATCACCCTCGACAGCCAGGACCGCGCCCGCCTCGACGCCTTCGAGGCGAAGGTGCGGCTGGTGGCGCAGATCCAGGAGTGTCACCTGCTCGCCGGGCAGTCGGATTACCTGCTGCGGGTGATCTTCCGCGACATGGCGGATCTCGAGCGGCTGCATTCCGAGGTGCTGACGCGGTTGCCCGGCGTCGTCCGGGTGCAGTCGCAGCTGACGCTGCGCACCGTCAAGCGGACGACCAAGATCCCGGTGTGACGCCGCGTCGGGCCGTCACTTGTTGAGGTCGACCGCGCCCCAGCAATCCGGGCCCTTCCACTGGGCTTCCACGTTGTGGGCGCCGACGCGGCCCTTGAAGGTGACCTCGCCCTTCGGCGACGGCATCACCGCGGAGAAGGTGCCGTCCGACTTGACCGTGCCGGTGGCGCGGTCGCCGGAGCCCTCGTAGGCGTAGCCGGAGAGCTCGATCGACGAGCCGGAGACGTAGGCGTTCATCGGGGTGACGCCGGCGCAGGCGGCGCCGCGACCGCCGGCGACCGAGGAGGCGCCGGAATAACTGCCGTCGGCGAGCGCCGGCACGGTGCCGGCGGCGAGGGCGAAGGCGAGGAACGGGGCGAGGCGGCGCATCGTGCATCTCCGGGTCGAGCCGTCCGAGCGACGGCGTGCCGAACCTAGTGGAGGACGGCGCGGCTGAAAACCACTTCTCCGATCACACCCGAGGGAAACTGCGGAGCGACACCCCGGCGTCTTTTCAACGGTCGCGACCGCGCCGATCCTCGCGCCCCGGTCGCACTCGACCGGACCGAGAGGCTTCGCCATGCGTTCGTCGAAGATCAGCCTCCTCACCGCTCTCGCCACCCTCGGATTCCTCTTCGCCTCGATCGTCCCGGCCGAGGCGTGGCAGTGCACCGCCCGCAGCCGGGTCGCGATGGGTTGGGGCGTTTCGCCCTATCGGGCGGTCGCCGCGAACATCGCGCTGCGTCAATGCGCCGTACGCACGCCCTACGGGCTGATGTGCCGGATCACGCGGTGCCGGCGCTGAGGCCCGAGAGATCGGCGCGGCCGCGCAGGATCGCGTCGGCCGCCGGCAGATAGAGGTCGGACCCCGCGGGATGCAGCACCACGCCCGGCAACAGCGACGGGCGGGCGCGTGACCCCTTGGTCGCGGTGACGAGCAGCCGATGGGCGGGCGCGTCGGCGCGTGGATGGACCGGGCGCAGCGCGACGTCGCCGAATCGCCCGGCGCAGGCGGCGAGGATCTCTGAGAGCCCGTCGCCGCGGAAGATCAGATGCAGCCGTCCCTTCGGGGCGAGCACCGAGGCGGCGACCCGCAGCCAAGCGTCGAGGTCGCCGTCGGCGAGGACGTGCGCCTCGGCGCGCGCGGTGTTCGGCGAGGCGCGGACCTCGCGCGGCGCGTAGAACGGCGGATTGACGATCGCGTGGTCGAAGCTCTCCCGCGGCAGGGCGGCGTCGCGCGCCGCGCCGCGCCGCAGCAGATCGACCTCGACCACCGCGACCCGCCCGCCGAAGCCGGCGTTCTCCGGCCGCGCCGCGTTGGCGCGGGCGAGCCGGACCGCTTCGCCATCCCGCTCGGCGAGGGTGACGGCGACACCGGGGACGCGCGCGGCGACCGCGAGGCCGGCGGTGCCGACCCCGGCGCCGAGATCGACCAGACGTCCGCGCGCCGTCGTCGGCACCGTGGCGGCGAGCAGGATCGCGTCGAGGCCGGCGCGGTGGCGCCCCCGTGCCGGT
>JAAYVT010000520.1 GCA_012517025.1 Phyllobacteriaceae bacterium
CGCGCGTCACGCCCCGCCGCGCCGTCGACCGGTTCAGCGACCGGTCGGGGCGGTCGGGACGCCGAGGCCGGTGAACAGCCATTCGTGCGCCGGCTCGTTGTGGAAGCGCCAGATCCGCTTCGGTCCGGCCATGACGTTCAGATAGTAACTGTCGTAGCCGTGGACGGTGGCCACCGGGTGATAGCCGCGCGGGGCGAGCATCACGTCGCCGTCCTCGAGCACCGCCACCTCGTCGAGGGCGCGATCGTCGGTGTAGACGCGCTGGAAGCCGAAGCCCTGCGGCGGGTCGAAGCGATGATAATAGGTCTCTTCCAGCAGGCTCTCGTTCGGCAGGTCGTCGGTGTCGTGCTTGTGCGGCGGATAAGAGGAGGTGTTGCCGCCCGGGGTGATCACCTCGACCACCAACAGCGCGTGGGCGGCGCCGTCGTCGTCGGGCATGATGTTGGTCACCAGGCGAGTGTTGGAGCCCTTGCCGCGGGTGATCTGCGGATGAGTTCCCGGCGGGATCGCCTTCGCCGCGAAGCCGGCCGCGCCGGGCGCCGAACAGACGGCGAGGTCGAGCGGCGTCGTCGCCGTCATCGTCCAGTGTCCGCCGGCCGGCACGTAGGCGGCCCAGGGGGCGCCGTGGAACGGGCTCTTCCGCTCGCCGATCTCGCCGAAGTCGGCGCCGTCGACGGCGAGGGTTCCCCGGCCGGCGATCAGCACGAGGCAGACCTCGCGCGTGCCGGTCGCCGCGGCCACCGTCTCACCGGGGGCGAGGCGATGCAGCGCGAAGCCGACGTGGCTCCAACCGGCGCTCTCCGGCGTCACTTCGGTCACCAGGCCCCGGGTTCCGTTCGGCCGGATGCGCAGAGGGGATTGCGACATGATCTCTTCCTCCGATGTCGACCGCTTTTCCCTCGGCGGAAACCGGCGGCCGACGCGTGAGATGGGGAAATTCGATGCGTCAGGCCGCCGGCGGCTCGATCGACAGCCAGAAATCGACGAGGGCGCCGAAACGGCCGGCCATGTCGTCGACCGCCGCCGCGTCGTCGATCTCGCCGGCGAACCAGCGCCGCGCCGCCTCGGCGAAGATCGTCCGACCGACCGCGAAGCCGCGCACCCGCGTCGCCGTCTTGGCGGCGGCGAAGCCGCGCTTCAGCGTCTCGATCGGTGCCTCCAGCCCGAGCAGCACGACGCCGCGGCAACGAGGATCGCGCGCCGCGATCAACGCGTCGATCGCCGCCCAGGCGCGGGGCGAAGCCTGCGGCTCGAGCTTCCACCAGTCCGGCATCAGCCCGGCGTCGTAGAGCTCGGTCAGCGCGCGCGGAATGGTGTCGTCGTCGATCGGCCCGGCCTTCGAGGCGATGATCTCGATCAGGATCTCGCGACCGACCCGGCGCGCCGCCTGTTGGGCGGTGAGCAGGCGGTCGATCTGCAGCGCCCGGAGGTCGTCGGGATCGTCGGGGTGGAAGAAGCACAGCACCTTGATGCAGTGGTCGACCGGCCATTCGATCAGGCGGCCGCCGACGTCCTGATCGAACTCGAAGCGCAGCGGTCGCGAGCCCGGTAGTTCGATCGGTTTGGCGACCCACAGATCCTTGCCGGCACCGGCGGAAAACAACGCCTTCTGCCCGTATTTGTCGTCGAGCAGCATGCCGAAGCCGGGCCGACCGGCGGCGACCCGCCGGGCCGCCTCGACCGCCAGAACCTTGAAGTCGGGGATGCGGGCGCGCTGGGCGGCGTCGACGGCGAGCTCCTCCATCTGGCTGCGATGATCGATGGCGAGCGCCAACATCGTCGGGTGGTCGTGCCGGCGGGTGGTGGTGCGGTGAATGTGGTTCAGCACCGCGTCCTTGCGCAACGCCCGTTCCGGCGAGCCGTGGGCGAGGAAATGGGCGAGCTCCTCCCAGGTCGGATAGTCCGGCGAGCACAACAGCCGCGACACCGCGAAGGCGCCGCAGGCGTTGGCCCAAGTGGCGCAGGTGGCGAGCGGCTCGCCGCGCAGCCAGCCGCGCAGAAAGCCGGACATGAAGGCGTCGCCCGCCCCCAGCACGTTGAACACCTCGATCTCGAAGCCCTTGCCGACGACACCGTCGTCGAGGTCGTCGGAGATCGGTCCGTCGTAGACGACGCAGCCCATGGCGCCGCGCTTCAGCACGATGGTGGCGCCCGGCGCGAGGGCGCGGATAGTCTTCAGCGAGGCGAGCGGCGTGTCGGCGCCGGTGGCGATCATGATCTCCTCTTCGGTGCCGACGATCAGGTCGCAGTCGCCGAGGACGGGGCGCAGCACCGCCGAGACGCGGTCGGACTTGACGTAGCGCTCGAAGCCGGCGGCATGGCCGGCCAACCCCCACAGGTTGGGGCGATAATCGACGTCGATGATCACCCGGGCGCCGTTCGCCTTGGCCAGCGCGATCGCCTTGCGCTGCGCCGCCGCGCTCTCGGGCCGTGAGAAGTGGGTGCCGGTCACCACGATCGCGCCGGCGCGGGCGATCAGCGCCGGATCGACGTCGGCCTCGCACAGCGCCATGTCGGCGCAGTCGGAGCGGTAGAAGATCATCGGCGAGACGCCCTCGGCCTCCACCGCCAGCAGGACGAGCGCAGTCAGCCTCTCCGGATCGGTGACGATGCCGGAGGTGTCGACCCCCTCGCGGGCGAGCTGCTCGAGCAGGAAGCGACCCATCTGCTCGTCGCCGACGCGGGTGAGCAGCGCCGAGCGCAGTCCGAGGCGGGCGGTGCCGACGGCGATGTTGGCCGGGCAGCCGCCGACCGACTTGGCGAAGCTGCCGACGTCCTCCAGACGGCTGCCGATCTGCTGACCGTAGAGGTCGACGGACGCCCGCCCGATGGTGACGAGATCGAGCGGTTCGGACGCGCGGATGTCGTTGGTCATCTCTTCCTCACTGGAGCCTGCCGTCCGTGGCGCGCCGCTCGGCGCCAGCGGAGGATTCCTCGAATCGAACCGGACCGCGACGGCGAACCGACGGTCGGCGACCGAAATCGCACGCCCGGTCGACGCCGACGTCCTCCAGGACCGTGCGACGGGCGCCGCCGGGAGTCGCGGCGACCGCGCCCGACGACGGCGCCGGCCGAGCGGCGACGGCCCGCCCGACCCTGCGGTCGACCGGTGTCGAATTGAACTTTATGGATCGTATCTCCACATTTTTGGAATATATATTCCACTTCAGGATCTCGTCAAGCTCCGAGAACCGGCCCGATTCGGGGTCCTTCCCGAACCGCGGAGCGCCGATCGACGGCGGCGGAGCCGACGGATCGCGACG
>JAAYVT010000521.1 GCA_012517025.1 Phyllobacteriaceae bacterium
GTGGGCCTCACCGCCCACAGTCACTGGTACATGCGCAACGTCTCGACGGACGAAAAGACGCTCTCCGAAAGCGTCGTTCGCGGCAAGCACGTGTGGGAGAGGAACTCCTGCATCAATTGCCACACACTGCTCGGCGAGGGCGCCTATTTCGCCCCCGAACTCGGCAACGTCTGGAAGCGTTGGGGCGGTGACAAGGATCCGGCCGGCGCCCGTGAGACCTTGAAGGCCTGGATGGCGGCTCAGCCCTCCGGCATCGAGGGGCGCCGCCAAATGCCCCAGTTCAATCTGACCGATCAGGAGGTGAATGATCTCGCCTCCTTCCTCGAATGGACGAGCCGGATCAAGACGCAGAACTGGCCCCCGAACGACGCCGGCTGAGATCGGACGAGGAGAACTTCGATGAGATATCAGACTCAAAAGATCGCGATGACGTATTTCTACGGCGCGCTCGGTCTCTTCCTCGCCCAGGTGACGTTCGGCCTCCTGGCGGGCACCATCTACGTGCTGCCGAACCCACTCTCGGTGCTGTTGCCCTTCAACATCGTCCGGATGATCCACACCAACGCGTTGATCGTCTGGCTGCTGATGGGCTTCATGGGCAGCACCTATTACCTCTTGCCGGAAGAAACAGAGACGGAACTCTTCAGCCCGAAGCTGGCGCTCGCCCAGTTCTGGCTGTTCCTCCTCGCGGCGGCCGCCGCCGTGGTCGGCTACCTCTTCCACATCCACGAAGGCCGCGAGTTCCTCGAACAACCCTTCCCGATCAAGGTGGCGATCGTCGTCGTCGCTCTGATGTTCCTCTTCAACGTCACCCTGACGGTTCTGAAGGGGCGCAAGACCGTCATCACCAACATCCTGGTCTTCGGTCTGTGGGGCGTGGCGATCTTCTTCCTCTTCTCCTTCTACAATCCGGGCAACCTGGCGCTCGACAAGATGTACTGGTGGTACGTCGTCCATCTGTGGGTCGAGGGCGTCTGGGAACTGATCATGGCATCGATCCTCGCCTTCCTGATGATCAAGCTCAACGGTGTCGATCGGGAAGTCGTCGAGAAGTGGCTCTACGTGATCGTCGGCCTCGCCCTGTTCTCGGGCATCCTGGGCACCGGCCACCACTATTACTGGATCGGGGCACCCGGCTACTGGCAGTGGATCGGCTCGCTGTTCTCGACCCTTGAGGTGGCGCCGTTCTTCACCATGGTGGTCTTCTCCTTCATGATGACGTGGAAGGCCGGCCGCCATCATCCCAATCGGGCGGCGCTGCTGTGGTCGCTCGGCTGCTCGGTGATGGCCTTCTTCGGCGCCGGCGTCTGGGGCTTCATGCACACCCTGTCGAGCGTGAACTACTACACGCACGGCACCCAGATGACGGCGGCCCACGGTCACCTCGCCTTCTTCTGCGCCTACGTGATGCTGAACCTCGCGGTGATGGCCTATGCGGTGCCGGAGATCCGCAACCGCGCGCCCTTCAATCAGATGCTGTCGATGGTCAGCTTCTGGCTGATGGTGACCGCCATGTCGGTGATGACCTTCGCCCTGACTTTCGCCGGCGTGCTCCAGGCTTATCTGCAGCGCGTCCAGGGCGAGGCCTACATGAACGTCCAGGATCAGCTCGCGGTCTTCTACTGGATCCGCCTCGGTTCCGGCGTCTTCGTCGTCGCCGCCGCGCTGATGTTCGTCTGGGCGATCCTCGTCCCCGGTCGTGACCGCCGCCTCGCCCCCGGCGTCGCCATTCCGGCCGAGTGACGCCCCACGCCGCCGCTCCCCACGCCCCGGAGGAGCGGCGGCGGCTCCTTCCCCCTGTGGCCGCGGCGCTCGTCCGCCCCCTCGATGCCGGCTCGGTGAGCCCCGGAGGATCCGTTCGATGAACATGATGTCCGCCTCGATCCGCTCCGAGGTGCCGGCCTACAGCCCGTCCGACAACGAGTGTCGTCTGTTCGAACTCGCCTGGTCGAAACGCCTGCCGCTCCTCCTCAAGGGGCCGACCGGATGCGGCAAGACCCGCTTCGTGCGCCACATGGCGGCGCGTCTCGGTCTGCCGCTGACCACCGTCTCCTGCCACGACGATCTGGCGGCGGCCGATCTCACCGGCCGCTACCTCCTGAAGGGCGGCGACACCGTGTGGGTCGACGGCCCGCTCACCCGATCGGTCCGCCACGGCGGCATCTGCTATCTCGACGAGGTGGTGGAGGCACGCAAGGACGTCGCCGTGGTGCTCCACCCTCTGACCGACGACCGTCGCGTGCTGCCGCTCGAGCGCACCGGCGAGGAACTGGCCGCGCCGCCGTCGTTCATGCTCGTCGTCTCCTACAACCCCGGCTACCAGAACCTGCTCAAGGCGCTGAAGCCCTCGACCCGTCAGCGCTTCGTCGCCATCGAATTCGACTTCCTGCCGCGCGAGCGCGAGATCGATGTGGTGAGCGAAGAGAGCGGTCTCGCAGCCGATTGCGTCGCCCCGCTCGTCGATCTCGCCCGCCGCTTCCGCGCACTCGACGGTCAGGACGTCGAGGAAGGGGTCTCGACGCGCCTCCTCGTCTATTGCGCCGGCCTCGTCGAGGCCGGAATGCCTCTGCGCGAGGCCGTCCGCGCCGCGATGATCGAACCCCTGACCGACGAGAAGGACGTTCGCGCCGCGCTGATCGAAGTCGCCGAAGCCGTTCTGCCCGCGAGGTGATCCCGTGCCGGCCTTTCTCGAACTCGAAGAGACCGTCGGGCGCTTCTGGCACCGCTTCGCCGGCGACACCCGCAGCTGGCCGCGCCACGCCGCAGCGGCGGTGACACTCGAGGAGGTCGGACCGGTCCTCGCCGTCTGCTTCCGCGCCTTCGGCGGCGAGGCGACGGTGCAACTGGTCTCGGCGCAGGCACGCACCTCGGCCCACCGGCTGCGGCTGCGCCAGTGGATCGGCCTCGGCGAGGAAAAGCTCGCGCAACCCTCTCGCGATCCCGCCGCGGTGAGATTGCCGCCGGTGCTCGATCTGTTGCCGCTCGCCGAGCTCAACCGCGATCTCTACGTCTGGCTCGCGGCCGCCATGGCGGTGATGCCGCTCGCGCCGATCTTCGAGGCCGATCCGTTGCGACGGGATCTCGCCGTGTTGGCGCATGCCGAGCGTCTCACCGCCGACGTCCTCGCCGCCTTCCCCGGTCTCGCGCTGCGCCATCGCCGGCTCTGCGCGGCACTGCTCGCCGAGCGGCGGCGCGGTTCGCTGCCCCGCGTCGAAGCCGAGATCGAAGCGCGCGTCGTGGCGCTGCTGATGCGCGGCGCCGATCTGCCCGACGATGCGTGCCGGGCGCCACTGCCGCAGGCCGCCCCCGCCGGTTATCTGCCGATGTTGCCGGTGCCGCTGTGGCCGGAACCCGAAATCTTCGCCGAAAGCCCGCGGCGCGGCGACGTCGACGACCCGGCCGCCACCGACGGACGCCAGACCGAGGATGGCGGCCGCCACGCCGCCCGCCGTGAGAGCACCGCGAAACGGCAGGAAGACCGTGCCCCCTTCATCCTCAACCGTTTCGAGAAGATCCTCTCGATGGCGGAGATGGTGGACGTCGACCGCCCCGGCGACGACGGCGACGAACACGATCCCGCCGGCGCCGACGAACTCGACGAGCTGACGCTCGGCGAGAAGAAGGGCCGACCGGCGTCGCGCTTCCGCTTCGACCTCGACCTGCCGCCCGAAGCCCTCGACGATGGGGCCCTCGTCGCGACGCTCACCTATCCCGAATGGGACTGGCGGCGCGGCGCCCTGATGAAGGATCACTGCCGGGTGGTCGCCGGACCGGCACCCGAGGCGGAGGTCGAAGCCACCCCCTCGCCCGCCACGGCGAAACTGGTGCGCCGGGTGCGGCGTCAGTTCGAAATGCTCCGCCCGCGGCGCGAGCGGTTGCGCGCCCAGATCGACGGCGACGAACTCGATCTCGACTCGGTCGTGCGCCATCGCACCGATCTGGCCGCCGGCGGCGAGGGCTGCTCGCGCATCCACATGGCGAGCCGGCCGCTGCACCACGAACTGGCGGTCGCGCTGCTCGTCGACGTCTCGCTGTCGACCGATGCCTGGTTCGACGATCTGCGCGTTCTCGACGTCGAGAAGGACGCTCTCGGGGTTCTGTCCGAGGGGCTCGCCGTCTGCGGCGATCGCCATGCGATCTTCACCTTCACCTCGCGTCGCCGCGACTGGGTGCGGGTGGAGACGGTAAAGGACTTCGACGAGCCGACGAGCCCGGCGGTGCGCCGACGCATCGCCGCATTGAAGCCGGGGTGGTACACGCGGATGGGCGCGGCCGTCCGCCATGCCTCCGCCCGTCTCGCCGAACGGCCCGAGCGCCATCGACTGCTTTTGGTGCTGACCGACGGCAAGCCCAACGACGTCGACCATTACGAAGGTCGTTTCGCCCTTGAAGATTCCCGCCGTGCGGTGATCGAGGCGCGCCGCGACGGAGTGCGCGTCTTCGCCGTCACCATCGATCGCGACGCGAAGGCCTATGTCCCGGCGATCTTCGGCAACGCCGGCCACGCCGTGGTCCCGAGCATCGGCCGGCTGCCGGCGGCGCTGCCGGCGATCTACCGCACCCTCGTCGGCTGATCCGGTCTTCGCCCAAACCCCGAAGCGACGACGAACCCCGCCCGACCTCGGTCGAGCGGGGTTCGCACTTCGCGAGTGTCACGCCACCTTGGCGTGGCTGCGCCCGGTCTCGCCGAGATGGGCGTCGAAACAGGCGGCGGCGACCCGCACCAGAAAGCGGCGGTCGCCGCCGAGTTCGATCAAACCGTTCGTCAGCGTCACGATCCCGTCGGCGATCGCTCGGTCGAGCATTCGATTGTCGCCGACGAGGGTGTCGAGCGGGAAGCCGTGCGCCGCCGCGAGCCGGCCGAGATCCGCGCGGAAGTCGCACATCAACCGCTCGATCACGGCGGCCCGCAGCTTGTCCTCGGCGGTCAGCCGATACCCCTTGGCGGTGGCGAGCCGGCCGGAGGCGATCGCCTGGGCGTGCCGCCCGATCGGCACGTGGTTCTGGACGTAGCCTTCGGCGGTGCGTCCGATCGCCGACGCGCCGAGACCGATCAGGGTCTGGTGCGGATCGGTGGTGTAGCCCTGGAAGTTCCGCCGCAGCCGCCCGGTCGCCGCGGCGATCGCCAAGGCGTCGTCGGGCAGCGCGAAATGATCGAGACCGATGCGGCGATATCCCGCCGCCTCGAGCGTCTCGGCGATCGCCTCGGCCTGGGCGTGACGCGTCGCCGCGTCGGGCAGCGCTGCTTCGTCGATCAGCCGCTGATGCTTCTTGAACGAGGGCACGTGCGCATAACCGAAGACGGCGAAGCGCTCTGGCCGCATCGCCGCCGCGAGCCGCGCCGTCTCCACGGCGGACGCGACGGTCTGGTGGGGCAGCCCGTAGATCAGATCGAAGTTGAGGCCGCCGACGCCGGCGCGGCGCAGCCCCTCGACCGCCGCGCGGGTCTGCTCGGGGCTCTGCAGCCGGTTGATCGCCGTCTGCACCACCGGATCGAAGCTCTGCACGCCGAGGCTGGCGCGTGTGACGCCCGCGCTTCCGAGCGCTCGGCACATCTCCGAAGACAGCCGGCGCGGGTCGATCTCGACGGCGATTTCGGCTCGGTCCGAAACGGCCGTGCTGCGACGCAGATGCGCCATGAGGCGCGAGAA
>JAAYVT010000522.1 GCA_012517025.1 Phyllobacteriaceae bacterium
AATCGTTGTTTCTACCGATTGAAGTCGAAAAATCGCTGCAGCGACGGGGTGATCGGTCCTCTCGAACGAAAAAAGCGACCGAGCCGGGCCCGGTCGCTTCGTTTCGCTGGGATCAGCGTGGCGCTCAGGCCTTCAGGAGAGCGGCCACCTTCGCGACGCGGGCGCCGTAGGCGACGGCGGTGTCGAGGTCGCCCTGCGGGATCTCCTCGACCGAGGCGTCCGACGGCGACTGCACCAGCAGGCCGACCGAGCCGCCGAGGTTGTTGACGTCGGTGCGGGCGGCGGCCTTGGTGTTGGCGGGCATGAGGCCGAGGCTCACCCAGATGCCGCCGTGCTGCGAGGCGAGCGTCTGCAGGCCGATCAGGGTGACCGCCTTGTCGCCGTTGAGGCTCGCCGAATTGGTGAAGCCGCCGAACACCTTGTCCTGCCAGCCGCGGGTGAACCAGACCTTCGAGGAGGCGTCGGCGAACTTCTTGAACTGCCAGGAATAGCTGCCCATGTAGGTCGGCGCGCCGAAGACGATGGCGTCGGCGGCGGCGAGAGCCTCCCAGCCGCCCTCGGGCAGGTTGCCCTCCGCGTCGATGGCGAGGAGCTCGGCGCCGGCGCCCTCGGCGACCTTCGCGGCGACGCGGGCGGTGTGACCGTAACCCGAATGATAGACGACGACGACCTTCGCCATGGAAGACTTCCCTTTCGCGCAGTGGAGGAACCGGAACGCGGACGCGCCCGGTATTTCACGGATGAAGCCGACATAGGTCGCCCGACCCCGTCCCGGCAGAACCGAGAAGGTGAACAGATCGTTCGACGAACGCGAGCGAATGCGGCGGGCGCATCGCGGCCGGCGACCCCGCCTCTGAGTGGTCGTGGCGAAACGGTGAAACTCCCGAGGGATGGAACCGAATACGTGGTTATGTGTATATATGAGAAGATCCGAATGATTTCATGATCGGGGGAGGGGGAGATGTCCCGTAGTCTGTTCGCGGCCGGCTTGGCGGTCGGGGTCGTGGCGGCGAGCGCCGCGGCGGCGGCCGGTCCGTCCGGCGCCGAGATTTTCGAGAACGGGGCGCCGAGCGGCGCGCCGGCCTGTTCTGCCTGTCACGGCGCCGATGGACACGGCAGCGACGACGGCCAGTTCCCGGCGATCGCCGGGCTCGATGCCGCCTATCTCGCCAAGCAGATCGCCGACTTCAAGGCGGGCCGGCGCGCCAACGACACGATGGCGCCGATCGCCGAGATGCTGACCGACGCCGAGGTCGCGGCGGTCACCGCGCAGATCGCGGCGATGCCGCCGGCTCCGCCGAAGGGCGAGGGCTCGAAGGCGGGCGACGCGATCGCCAAGGTCGGGCGTTGGGATCTCGGCGTGCCGGGCTGCGAGTCCTGCCACGGCGTCGGTGGCGCCGGCGCGGGCGCGCATTTCCCGGCGCTGGCCGGCCAGAAGGCGGCCTACATCGTCGCGCAGTTCGGCGAATGGCGCTCGGGCAAGCGCAACAACGATCCGCTCGGGCTGATGAAGTCGGTCGCCGATCGCCTCGACGACGCCGATCTCGCCGCCGTCGCCGCCCATTTCGAAGCCGCGCGGAGGTGATCATGCGCTCTCTCGTCGTCCTCGCCGCGCTCGTCGCCGGCACCGCCACTGCCGTCGCCGCCGACTTCCAGCCGCCGACCACCCTGCCGGAAGGGCCGTTCGGCGAGATGATCGCCAAGGGCGAGGCCATCTTCACCGAGACCAAGGCCAACGCCGGTCCCTACGTCGGCAACGAGCTGTCCTGCCGCAACTGCCATCTCGATCGCGGCCGGCTCGCCAATTCGGCGCCGATGTGGGCGGCCTTCGGGCTCTATCCGCAATATCGCGCCAAGAACAAGTCGGTGAACACCTTCACCCATCGCATCCAGGACTGCTTCCGCTTCTCGATGAACGGCAAGAAGCCGGAGGCCGACAGTGAAGTGATGGTGGCGCTGCAGAGCTACATCTTCTGGCTGGCGACCGGGGCGCCGGTCGGTGCCAAGCTGCCGGGGCAGGGCTACAAGTTGTTGCCGAAGCCGGCCGAGGCGCCGAGCCCGGAGCGCGGCGCCACCGTGTTCGCGGCGAACTGCGCGCTCTGCCACGGCGCCGACGGTCAGGGCACGAAGCGCGCCGGCGGCGGCTATCAGTTCCCGCCGCTGTGGGGGCCGAACTCCTACAACTGGGGTGCCGGCATGCACCGGGTGAACACGGCGGCGGGCTTCATCAAGGCCAACATGCCGTTCGGTCGCGGCGGCACCCTGAGCGATCAGGAGGCCTGGGACGTCGCGGCCTACGTGAACAGCCGGCCGCGTCCGCAGGATCCGCGCTTCACCGGCGACGTCGCCGACACCCGCGCCAAGTTCCACAACGACGACGACTATTACGGCGTCACGTTGGACGGCAAGGTGATCGGCGCGGAGAAGTGAGGCCGAACGCACGACGTTTCGGCCTTCCAAAGGTATCCGAAACCAGAGCGCTTCCGAGCCGCACCTCTCACCGTCATTCCCGGCCGCAGCGCACCGCACGGTGTGCGGAGGGGAAGGGAATCCATCGGCGTTTCAACGAGTCGAGACGTTCATGGATCCCCTTCCCTCGCTCCGCTCGCCGGGGATGACGGCAGGAGAGGCGGTCCCGAATTCGAACGTCGACCGGATCACGCAGAGGTCACCCGACGGAGGGGAGAGGACGTCGACCGGCGAAGGGGCGCCCCCTCGTCGGTCCGGCATCGGGTGAGGTGGTCGCTCGATGGCTCCTCTCGCCCGACGGCGTCATCGAAACGAGAGAGCCCGGACCGTCGCGCGACGATCCGGGCTCTTCTTCTTCTCACGCGATGCCGGTCGGATCGACCCGCCTCACGAGCAGCCGCTCGTCGACCCGCAGGTGTCGCACTTCAGGCAGGTGCAGTTGCGCACCATGGTGAAGTTGCCGCACTCGGTGCAGGCCTCGCCCTCGTAGCCCTTCATCCGCGCCTCGGCGCGGCGATCGGCGACGGAACTCGGCTTCGCCTCCGCCGCGCCGACCGAGGTCGGCTTGGGCGCGAGGGTCGCGTCCTGCTTCAGCGCGGTGGCGCCGAACACCGAGGCGAGAGCGGTGACGGCGGCCGAGGCCTGCGACACGCTGCCCGAGGGCTGGCCGGAGGTGCCGGTGCGGGGGCTGCCCTCCACCACCTTCAGCCGCTCCGGCGGCAGCTTGCCGCGCACCAGACCGCGCGACACCTGGGTCTGCGGCCGATAGCCGTCGTCCGAGCCGGAGCCGACGGTGGTGGCGCCGAGGTCTTCCGGGTTGGTGTGGGCGAGGTCGTGCCGGCCGAGATAAGAGACCGCCAGTTCGCGGAAGATGTAGTCGAGGATCGAGGTCGCGTTCTTGATCGCCTCGTTGCCGATCACCATGCCCGCCGGCTCGAACTTGGTGAAGACGAAGGCGTCGACGAACTCCTCGAGCGGCACGCCGTACTGCAGGCCGACCGAAACCGCGATCGAGAACGAGTCCATCAGCGCGCGGAAGGCGGAGCCCTCCTTGTGCATGTCGATGAAGATCTCGCCGATGCGGCCGTCGTCGTATTCGCCGGTGCGCAGGTAGACCTTGTGGCCGCCGACCACCGCCTTCTGGGTGTAACCCTTGCGGCGGTTCGGCATCTTCTCGCGGGCGCGGATGGTGCGCTCGACGATCCGCTCGACGATCCGTTCCGCCATCACGGTGGCGCGGGCCTGGGCCGGCTCGGTCGACCGCATCGCCTCGATCGCGTCCTCCGCCTCGTCCTCGTCGTCGGCGACGAGCTGGCTGTTCAGCGGTTGGCTGAGCTTGGAGCCGTCGCGATAGAGGGCGTTGGCCTTGAGCGCCAGCCGCCAGGACAGGAGATAGGCGCTCTTGCAGTCCTCGACCGTCGCCTCGTTGGGCATGTTGATGGTCTTGGAGATGGCGCCCGAGATGAACGGTTGCGCCGCCGCCATCATCCGGATGTGGCTCTCCACCGACAGGAAGCGCTTGCCGGTGCGACCGCACGGATTGGCGCAGTCGAACACCGGCAGATGCTCGACCTTGAGGTGCGGCGCGCCCTCCACCGTCATGGCACCGCAGACGTGGATGTTGCAGGCCTCGATCTCGGCCTTGGTGAAGCCGAGCGCGGAGAGCATCTCGAACGACGGGTCGTTGAGCTGCTCGGCGGTGAAGCCCAGCACCTTGGTGCAGAACTCCTCGCCGAGGGTCCACTTGTTGAAGGCGAACTTGACGTCGAAGGCCGACTTCAGCGCTCCGGCGACCTTGGCGAGGGCCGCGTCGTCGAAGCCGCGGGCGCGCAGGGTCTGCGGGTTGATGCCCGGCGCTTGATCGAGGGTGCCGTGGCCGACCGCCCACACCTCGATCTCGGCGATCTCGCTCTCCCGGTAGCCGAGCACCCGCAGCGCCGAGGTCACCGACTGGTTGATGATCTTGAAGTAGCCGCCGCCGGCCAGCTTCTTGAACTTCACCAGCGCGAAGTCGGGCTCGATGCCGGTGGTGTCGCAGTCCATGACGAGGCCGATGGTGCCGGTCGGGGCGACCACGGTGACCTGGGCGTTGCGATAGCCGTGCTTCTCACCGAGGGCGAGGGCGTCGTCCCAGGCCTTCTTCGCCGCCTCGATCAGCGCCGGGTTGGGGCAGGAGGCGTGGTCGAGCGGGACGGGGAGGGTGGAGAGCTTCTCGTAGCCGGTCGTCTCGCCGTAGGCGGCGCGACGGTGGTTGCGGATCACCCGCAGCATCTCGCTCGCGTTCGGGGCGTGGCCGGGGAAGGGGCCGTGCTCCTTCGCCATCTCGGCGGAGGTGGCGTAGGCGATGCCAGACATGATCGCCGAGAGGGCGCCGCACAGGGCGCGGCCGGCCGGGCTGTCGTAGGGGATGCCCGACGACATCAGCAGGCCGCCGATGTTGGCGTAGCCGAGGCCGAGAGTGCGGAACTCGTAGGAGCGCTCGGCGATGCTCGGCGCCGGGAACTGCGCCATCAACACCGAGATCTCCAGCACCACCGTCCACAGCCGGCAGGTGTGCTCGTAGGCGGCGATGTCGAAGCCGTTGTCGGCGGTGCGATAGGGCAGCAGGTTGACCGAGGCGAGATTGCAGGCCGTGTCGTCGAGGAACATGTACTCGGAGCACGGATTGGAGGCGCGGATCTCACCGGAGGCCGGGCAGGTGTGCCAATCGTTGACGGTGGTGTGGAACTGGATGCCCGGATCGGCCGAAGCCCAGGCGGCGTAGCCGATGTCCTCCCACAGGGCGCGGGCGTCGATCGTCTTCTTCACCTTGCCGTCGGTGCGACGGATCAGGTCCCAAGAGCCGCCGTTCTGGACGGCGTTGAGGAAGGCGTCGGTGACGCGGACCGAATTGTTGGAGTTCTGGCCGGCCACCGTCAGATAGGCTTCCGAATCCCAATCGGTGTCGAAGATCGGGAAGCGGATGTCGGTGTAGCCCTGGCGGGCGAACTGGATCACCCGCTTGACGTAGTTCTCCGGCACGAACGCCTTCTTGGCGGCGCGGATCTCGCGCTTCAGCGCAGGGTTCTTCGCCGGATCGTAGCAGTCGTCGCCCGAACCCTCGCAGTTGACGCAGGCCTTCATGACCAGCGACAGGTGCTTGGCGCAGGCGCGCGAGCCGGCCACCAGCGCGGCGACCTTCTGCTCTTCCTTGACCTTCCAGTTGACGTAGTCCTCGATGTCGGGATGGTCGACGTCGACCACCACCATCTTGGCGGCGCGACGGGTGCTGCCGCCCGACTTGATGGCGCCGGCGGCGCGATCGCCGATCTTGAGGAAGCTCATCAGGCCGGAGGAGCGGCCGCCGCCGGCGAGCTTCTCGCCCTCGCCGCGCAGCGCCGAGAAGTTCGAGCCGGTGCCGGAGCCGTATTTGAACAGACGCGCCTCGCGCACCCACAGATTCATGATGCCGCCGTCGTTGACGAGATCGTCGGCGACCGACTGGATGAAGCAGGCGTGCGGCTGGGGATGCTCGTAGGCGGTCTCGGAGCGGACGAGTTCACCGGTCTGGAAGTCGACGTAGAAGTGACCCTGGCTCGGGCCGTCGATGCCGTAGGCCCAGTGCAGGCCGGTGTTGAACCACTGCGGGCTGTTCGGGGCGACCAGCTGCAGCGCGAGCATGGCGCGCAGCTCGTCGAAGAAGGCGCGGGCGTCGGCCTCGCCGTCGAAATAGTTGCCCTTCCAGCCCCAATAGGTCCAGGTGCCGGCGAGACGGTCGAAGACCTGGCGAGCGTCGTGCTCGGAGCCGAGGCGTTCCTTCTCCGGCAGCGCGGCGAGCGCCGCCTCGTCGGGCACCGAGCGCCACAGCCACGAGGGGACGGTCTCCTCCTCGACCCGCTTCAGACGGGCCGGGACGCCGGCCTTGCGGAAATACTTCTGGGCGAGGATGTCGGCGGCGACTTGGCTGAAGGCGGCCGGCACCTCGATGCCGTCGAGCTTGAACACCACCGAGCCGTCCGGATTGCGGATCTCGGAGGTGGTGGTGCGGAATTCGATCGCCTCGTAGGGCGAACGGCCGGCCGTCGTGTAGCGGCGCTCGATGTGCATGTCCTTCGATCCCCAGCCCGTCGGCGAGCGCCGCGATCGCGCCGCACCGAAATCCGTCTTCTCCAGGGCGGAGAGACCCGCCCGACTTCGATGATTCCCTCGAGGCTCGAGGGAATATCTTGTGGTCATGCTCTCCGTAAACGCCAAATATAGGGTTAACGAAGGCTTTGCACAGGGTCGTCGTGAAAGTTTCCCGACGACCGGACGCATCTCCCCGTCTCCCCGCCGGTCCACCGACCGACGCGAGGGCGAAAGGAGATCGCAACTTTGGACTTTGGAAATCCGAGCCGATGCGGGACGAGGCCCGACGGTCGGTACCGAACGAAATCGACGCTAGTCCGAGTCCTCCGAGGCCGTCAAGCGATTGGGGTCGCCCGTCCCCTGCCGGCTAAATATGGTGTTTTACGATGTGGAAAACGGGGACGATCCGACCCGCGCCCGCAAGTCCCGGAGGGATCGAACGAATTCGATTCCAATTGGACGAAAATCGTCGCGACGCCGGCAACCGGATGCTCGAGGCATGGTGGCACAGTGCTCCCCCGTGGCGCGCGGGGCGTCGGGGAGAACGGGAACCATGCGACAGAATCGAGCCGAGGGACGCGACCTGCGCGACCTCGACGTCGTCTTCGTCGACGACGTCCGCCAGGACCAGGCGATCATGCGGTCGATCCTGACCGGCGCCCGGGTCGGCCGGGTCCGCGGCTTCTCCAACGCCCGCGACGCCCATCATGCGATGCTGGTCGAACCGCCTGACGTGGTCGTCACCGATTTCGAGATGCCGCTCGCCGACGGGCTGACGCTGGTGCGCTCGATGCGCGATCCCCGTTCCGGACCGCTGATCGCGGTGCCGGTGATTCTCGTCGCCGCCGCTCCGACCCGGTCGGTGCTGGAGCGCGCGATCACCCTCGGCGTCCATCACGTCATCGCCAAGCCGGTGTCGCCGGCGGCGGTGATCCGGCGTCTCGAATCCGTCCTGCACGACCGTCGCCGCTTCGTCTACGACGAGGCCAACAGCCATTTCGTGCTCGAGGATCACGACCGCCTGCTCGCCGGCCAGCGCCAGCGCTGGCAGGACCTCCTCGCCGGCGTCCGGGCGTTTCCGACGCGCCGAGAGGCCGCCTCGCCGCCGAAGGTGGAAGAGGTCGGGGCGGACGAGCTCGCCGCGGAGCCGGTCGAAGCGAAGCAGAAGAGCCGCGTGCTCGGCTTTTCCGCCGGACCCCGGCACGAAACCGCCGAAGGGGCGACTGGACAGCGGCTCGAGCGCACGGCATAACGAGCCCGACCGAAGCTCGTCGCGCGCCACCCGCGTGCCCGAGCGTCTCGGGCCGGTTTCCGTGAGACCGGTTCCCGCCCGGGCCTGCCCGGCGCGACGACCCGGCGGAGAGGCGCGTCGATGAAGAAGTTCCTGTTGTTGTTCTTCACTTGGTGGCAGGGCATCACCGTCGGCACTTGGTGGTACACCCGCACCAAGGGCGAGTTCGTCGGCGAGGACGAGTTCGGCAACAAGTACTATCGCAGCAAGGGTGGCGAGATTCATCCCATCCTCGGCGTCGAGCGCCGCTGGGTGCTGTTCAACGGCGAGGCGGAAGGCTCCAAGGTGCCGCCCGGTTGGCACGGCTGGATGCATCACCGCACCGACGTGCCGCCGACCGAGGACACCGGTTACAAGGCGTGGCCGTGGCAGAAGCCGCACATGCCGAACCCGACCGGCACCCCGGCCGCCCATCGTCCGCAGGGCTCGATCCTCGGCGCGGCCAAGCGCGCGGCGCAGGCCGGCGACTACGTCGCCTGGAAGCCCGAGTGAGATCGCGGCGGACCGCTCCGCGCTCCGCCGTGCCACGACTTCGCCATCCCTTCGGTGCAATCGTTTCGGCGTCCCGCTCTGCGTGGGGCGCCTTCGTTTCCTTGAGCCGAGCCCGCACGCCGACATGACGAGCCGTCCGTCTTCCGCCGCCCTTCTCGCCGCCGCGATCGCCTTTCTACCGGTCGCCGGCGCGGCCGCCCCGAAGACGCCCGCCGCGCCGACCGAGGCGCCGGCCCTGCCCGACGACGCCAACAAGATCGCCGAGCCCTTCGCGGTGTTCTCCGGCCTCGACAAGATCACCGGGCGAATCATCTCCTTCGACGTCGCCATCGACGAGACGGTGCAGTTCGGCGCCCTGCAGGTGACGCCGCGGGTGTGCTACTCGCGTCCGCAGACCGTGGCGCCGCTGACCGATTCCTTCGTCGAGGTCGACGAGATCACCCTCGACAACAAGATCCGCCGCATCTTCTCCGGCTGGATGTTCGCCGACAGCCCCGGCCTGCACGCCGTCGACCATCCCGTCTACGACGTCTGGCTGACCGACTGCCGGTCCTCCACCGAGGAGGCGGCGGCGAAGAAGGCGGCGGCGCAACCGCAGCCGACCGAAGACACCACCGATCCGGCGACCGACGCCTCGACGCCTCCGGTCCCGGCCGCTCCCGCCGAGCCACCGCCGGCCCGGGCGAAGCCGCCCGCCAAGCCGGTGACGACCGCGCCGAAGCCGGCCGCTCCCGTCGGCGCGCCGCCCACGGCCGCGCCGGTTCCGCTGGTTCCCGCGAACTGAGATCGATCCCCCGACGATCGGCCCGTTTCTCGCCCGACGTCCCGGCCTCACGCCGGCCGGCGACCCTCGTCGTCGGCGAGGGCGGCGACGACGCATGCGCCGGCCACGATCTCGCCGGGCGCGCCGAGGCGATGAAACGCCGCGTCGATCGGCAACGCCGCATCGAGCCGGCGGCGATAGACGGCGCGCGGGATCTCGATCGCACCGAATCGGGCGAGGTGTTCGGTCAGGAACTGGGTGTCGAGCAGCACGAAGCCGCCGACCCGCAACCGTGCCACCAGATGGACCAGCGCCACCTTGGAGGCGTCGGTCTCGCGGCTGAACATGCTCTCGCCGAAGAAGGCGCCGCCCAGGCGCACCCCGTAGAGCCCGCCGACGAGACGGTCGTCGCGCCGCACCTCGACGGTGTGGACGCGGCCGCGCCGATAGAGTTCGCCGTAGACGCGGCGGATCTCGGCGTTGATCCAGGTGCCCTCGCGTCCCGGCGCCGGGGCGGCGCAGCCGGCGATCACGGCGTCGAAGTCGGTGTCGACGGTGACGGCGAAGCGGTCGGAGCGCACCGTGCGTGCGAGGCGATGGGGGAGGTGGAAGCCGTCGAGCGGCAGGACGCCGCGCTTGTTCGGCTCGACCCAATAGAGCTCGGGCGCCTCGGCGCTCTCGGCCATGGGAAAGATGCCGCCGGCGTAGGCGCGCAGCAGGAGATCGGGTTCGAGGGGCGGGCGGCGAGCGGCCACGTCGTCATCCGGTCATGAAAGACCCTCGGCCGGGGGCGACCGAGGGTCGGTTTCGTCGGCCGATCGATCAGTCGAACGGCTTGGTGTCCAGGTACTTTTCCAGCCAATGGATGTCGTACATGCCGTTGGCGATGTCCTGGTTGTCGACCAGCTTGCGGAACAGCGGGATCGTCGTCTCGATGCCGTCGACGACGAACTCGTCGAGGCAACGGCGCAGGCGCATCAGACACTCGACGCGATTGCGACCGTGGACGATCAACTTGCCGATCAGGCTGTCGTAGTAGGGCGGGATCTTGTAGCCCTGGTAGACGCCGCTGTCGACGCGCACGCCGAGACCACCCGGCGGATGATAGTAGGTGATCATGCCGGGCGACGGCGTGAAGTTCGCCGGGTTCTCCGCGTTGATGCGGCACTCGATGGCGTGACCCTTGAACTCGATGTCGTCCTGCGTCACCGACATGCCGGCGCCGGCGGCGATCCGGATCTGCTCGTTGACGAGGTCGATGCGGGTGATCGCCTCGGTGATCGGATGCTCCACCTGCAGGCGGGTGTTCATCTCGATGAAGTAGAACTCGCCGCTCTCGTAGAGGAACTCGATCGTGCCGGCACCGGCGTAGCCGAGGTCGGCGATCGCCTTCGAGCAGATCGAGCCGATCTTCTCGCGCTGTTCCGGATTGAGGGCGGGGGAGTTCGCCTCCTCCCACACCTTCTGGTGCCGGCGCTGCAGCGAGCAGTCGCGTTCGCCGAGATGGATGGCGCCGCCCTTGCCGTCGCCGAGGATCTGCACCTCGATGTGACGGGGGGTGAGCAGCAGCTTCTCCATGTAGACGGCGTCGTCGCCGAAGGCGGCCTTGGCCTCGGCGCGGGCGGTGGCATAGGCCTCGCCCAGATCGTCCGGGGAGTGCGCGACCTTCATGCCGCGGCCGCCGCCGCCGGCCGACGCCTTGATCAGCACCGGATAACCGATCTCGTTGGCGAACTTCAGCGCCTCCGCCTCGGTCTCGATGGCGCCGTCGGAGCCGGGGACGACCGGGATGCCGAGGCGCTGCGCGGTGCGCTTGGCCTCGATCTTGTCGCCCATGATCCGGATGTGTTCGGCCGAGGGGCCGATGAACTTGACGCCGTGCGCCTCGAGGATCTCGGCGAAGCGGGCGTTCTCGGAGAGGAAGCCGTAGCCGGGATGGACGGCCTCTGCGCCGGTGATCTCGCAGGCGGCGACGATCTGCGGGATGTTGAGATAGCTGTCGGCGGCCTTCGGCGGACCGATGCAGACGCTCTCGTCGGCGAGGCGGACGTGCATGGCGTCGGCGTCGGCGGTGGAGTGGACGGCGACCGTGCGGATGCCGAGCTCCTTGCAGGCGCGCAGAACGCGCAGCGCGATCTCACCGCGGTTGGCGATCAGGATCTTGTTGAACATGGGGGCGTCGGTCCTTCTCGTCATTCGACGACGACGAGCGGTTCGCCGTACTCCACCGGGCTGGCGTCGTCGAAGAGGATGGCGGTGACCGTGCCGCTCTTCGGGGCGGGGATCTGGTTCATCGTCTTCATCGCCTCGACGATCAGCAGCGTCTGGCCCTCGCGCACGGTCGAGCCGACCTCGATGAAGAAGGCGGCGCCCGGCGACGGCGCGCGGTAGGCGGTGCCGACCATCGGCGACTTCACGACGCCGGGGTGCTTCGACCAGTCGGTCTCGCCGGAGGCGACGGGAGCCGCCGGAGCGGCGGCGACGGGCGCGGCGACGGCGGGAGCCGCGGCCGGGCCGGCGACGGTCACCGGCGCGATCACCTGCACCGAGCGGGCGACGCGGATCTTCAGATCGGCCTGGCAGACCTCGATCTCGGAGAGATCGGTCTCGGCGATGAGATGCGCGAGATCGCGGATGAAGTCGGTGTCGAAGGGCTTCTTGGGCGTGGCCATCGGGGGTCTCGTCTCGAGTTATCGGGGGGACGTCGCGTTTCGGGTCGCGACGATCTTGGCGAGGGCTTCCAGCGCCAGCACGTAGCCGTGGGTGCCGAACCCGCACATCACGCCGGCGGCGACCGGCGACAGATAGGAATGATGGCGGAAGCTCTCGCGTGCGAAGACGTTGGAGATGTGCAGCTCGATCACCGGCAGGTCGACCGCCTTGACGGCGTCGTGCAGGGCGATCGAGGTGTGGGTGTAGGCGCCCGGATTGATCACGATCCCGGCCGCTCGGGTGCGCGCCTCGTGAATCCAGTCGACCAGGACGCCCTCGTGGTTCGACTGACGGAAGTCGACCGCGAGGCCCATTCGCGCGCCGGCCGCCTTCGCCTCGACCTCGACGTCGGCGAGGGTCGTCGATCCGTAGACCGCCGGCTCGCGCAAGCCCAGGAGGTTGAGGTTGGGACCGTTCAGGACGAAGACGGTGGTGTCGGGCATCTCTTGATCCGGGTCGCGGGCCGAGGCCGCGCGACCGAGGGGACGCGGTCGCGACCCGAGCCCCCTCCGAAGACGAGGGCGTCCGGCCGCGCGTCGCGCTTTATAGGCGCGGCCGGGCCGGGGAACAAGGCCCCGCCCGGCGCGGCCCGGGGGCCGATCCCGGGCGTCGGCGCCTCAGCACTTCTTGGTGGTGGTGCAGCGGGCCTCGGCGATGCGGGACTGCAGCTTGGTGAGCCCGATGGCGCCGGGGACGACCTCCTCGCCGATCACGTAGGACGGCGTGCCGGACAGGCCGAGGGCGCCGGCGAGGCCGTAGACCTCCTCGATCGTGGCGTCGACCTCGTGGTCGACCATCGCCTTTTCGACCGCGCTCGCCGGGATGCCGACGCTGGCGACGGCGTCGAGCGCCTTGGCCTTGTCGGCCTGACCGCGGATGCCGAGCAGCGCCTTGTGGAAGGCGAGATACTTGTCGGGAGCGACGCGATTGACCGCGACCGCCACCTTCGCCGCCTCGGTCGAGCCGGGTCCGAGCACCGGGAATTCCTTCAGCACGATCCGGAGATTCGGATCCTTGTCGAGCAGCGACAGCATGTCGGGCAGGGCGCGCTTGCAGTAGCCGCAGTTGTAGTCGAAGAACTCGACCAGGGTGACGTCGCCCTTCGGGTTGCCGAGCACCACTTGGCGCGAGCTGTCGAACAGCAGGCTGCCGGAGCGCTTGATCAGCGCCTTCTGCTCGGCCGCCTGGGCGTCGGCCTGCTTCTTCTCCAGCGCCTGCAGCGCCTCGGCGACGACTTCCGGATTGGCGACGATGTAGTCGTGCACGATCTTCTCGATCGCCGCCTTGTCGAGCTTCGCCGTATCCTGCGCCGCCACCGGCGCGATCGGAGCGACGAGGAGCGCGGCGACGGCCGTGGTCCCGAGGACGAAGGTGGCGAGGCGCGACGGCATGAACTTCTCCCGAGACGATACGGATCGACGCTGCGATTCGTCTCTTATAGGGGAGGATCGCGGCGAGACGAAGTCGGGCGTTCGTCGTCTCACGCAGTCTCGAGGAACGAGGTGGAGCCGTGCGCGGCGGCGTCTTGCCGAACCGCGGGGAGGGGGCGAAGTTGACGCCTTCCTCCCTCAACACCCGTCGAGGCGACCGATGTCCGACTCAGCGCCCCTCATCCTCCAGATCGGTTCGATCAATCCCGGCTTCGACGCCCGCCTCGCCGCCCTCGGCGAGGTGATCGAGGGATGGACGGCGGCGGGTCGGGACCGGCTCGACCGCGACGCCGAGCGGGTGCGGATCGTCGCGACCAGCGCGATGCACGGCCTCGACGCGGCGACGATGGCGCGGTTGCCCGGCCTGCGCGCGGTGGCGAGCTTCGGCGTCGGGGTCGACGCGATCGACCTCACGGCGGCACGGGCGCGCGGCATCGCCGTCTCCAACACCCCCGAGGTGCTCGACGAATGCGTCGCCGACCACGCCTTCGCGCTGGTGCTGGCGACGATGCGGCGGACCGCCGAGGCCGACCGATTCGTCCGCGCCGGGCTGTGGACAGCCAGTCGCTTCCCGCTCGCCACTCGGGTTTCGGGCAAACGGCTCGGCATTCTCGGGCTCGGGCGCATCGGCAAGGTGGTGGCGCGCCGCGCCTCCGGCTTCGACATGGCGATCGGCTATCACAACCGCCGCGCCGACCCGAGCGTCGCCCACGCCTATTTCGTCTCGCTCCGCGAGCTGGCGGCGTGGTCCGACGTGCTGGTCGTCACCTGTCCAGGCGGCGAGGCGACGCGCGGGATCGTCGACGCCGAGGTTCTCGCCGCGCTCGGACCGACCGGCTTCCTCGTCAACGTGGCGCGCGGCAGCGTCGTCGACGAGGCGGCGTTGATCGCGGCGCTCCAGGCCGGCGCGATCGCCGGGGCGGGGCTCGACGTCTTCGTCGACGAACCGCGCGTGCCGGACGCGCTCCGGCTGCGCGACGACGTGGTCGCCACCCCCCACGTCGCCTCGGCGACGCGCGAGACGCGCGGTGCGATGGAGGACTTGACCCTCGCCAACGTCGAACGGTTCCTCGCCACCGGCGGTCTGGTCACCCCGGTCCTCGGCTGAACGGGCGGTCGCCTCGCCGGCCGAACTCCGCTAAGGAAGGGCGATCTTTCACCGGGAGTCCCGTCGATGTCGTCCTTCCACCCCTCCGCCCGTTCCGCCGTCGCCCCCTTCATCGCCATGGAGGTTCTGGCATCGGCGGTCGCCCGCGAGCGGGAAGGCCATCGGGTGATCCACATGGAGGTCGGCCAGCCCGGCGCCAACGCGCCCTCGCCGGTGATCGCGGCGGCCAAGCGCGCCCTCGACGGCCGGCTCGGCTACACCGAGGCACTCGGCATCCGCGAGCTGCGCGAGGCGATCGCCGGCCATTACGCCCGCTCCTACGGCATCGAGGTTTCGCCCGACCGGATCGCGGTGACGGCGGGCTCGTCCGGTGCCTTCAATCTCGCTTTCCTCGCCGCCTTCGCGCCGGGCGCTCGGGTGGCCATGCCGACCCCCGGCTATCCCGCTTATCGCAATCTCCTCGCCGCGCTCGGGCTCGAGGCGGTGGAGATCGAATGCGGGCCGGACACGCGCTGGGCGCTGACCCCGGAGAGGCTGGCGAAGGCCCATGCCGAAAAGCCGCTCGACGGCGTGCTGGTCGCCTCGCCGGCCAACCCGACCGGGACGATGTATTCGCCGCAGGCGCTCGACGCCCTGGTGCGGGCGGCCGACGATCTCGGCCTGTGGTTCATCTCCGACGAGATCTATCACGGCCTCGTCTACGCCGGGACACAGGCGACGGCGCTCGTCTCCAGCCCGCGGGCGATCGTGATCAATTCCTTCTCCAAGTATTATTGCATGACCGGCTGGCGGATCGGCTGGATGGTGATGCCGGAGGTGTTGGCGAAGCCGATCGATCGGCTGGCGCAGAACCTCACCCTCTCCAACAACGAGATCTCGCAGCGCGCCGCGCTCGCCGCCTTCGATCCCGCCTCGACCGCCGAGCTCGACGTGGTCAAGGCCGGTTACGCCGCCAACCGTGCCTACCTCTTGGAGCATCTGCCGAAGCTCGGCTTCGACGATCTCCTGCCCGTCGACGGCGCCTTCTACGCCTATGCGAGCGTGCGCCGCTTCTCCAACGACAGCCTCGACTTCGTGAAGCGGATGCTGAACGAGGCCGGCGTGGCGGCGACGCCGGGGGCGGACTTCGATCTGGCGCGCGGCGCCGGTTTCGTCCGCTTCTCCTTCGCCGGCACCATGGCCGACATGGAGGAGGCGGTCGGCCGGCTCGGCGCGTGGCTGCCGAAGATCGGCTGAGGCGACACGCTCAGATGTGGCGGGGTGGCTTCGGGCCGGCGAGGATCATGATCGCGCCGGCGACGAGGAGACCGGCGCCGACCGCGTAGAGCGAATAGTAGGAGCCGGTCGTCGCCAGCAGCCGCGAGAAGGCGAGGGCGGCGAGCGCCTGGAC
>JAAYVT010000523.1 GCA_012517025.1 Phyllobacteriaceae bacterium
CGGGATCGAGCGGCTGGTGACGACACGCGGCCGGACCTGCTTCGCCCGTCCGCACGCGACCGCCCGTCCGATCGTCGCCGGCGCCCGCTCGCCACGTCCCGCGGACGAGCGCCCGGTCGGCGCGGCATCGGCGAACCCGCCGTCCGCGCCGCGCCCGCGCACCGGCGAGATCGTCTGGGACGACGGCCGCCGTCGGGCACTGACCCGCACCACCCGCCTCCTCGACGCCGAGGTGCCGGTGCTGATCCAGGGCGAGACCGGAACCGGCAAGGAGGTCTTCGCCCGCGCCCTCCACGCCGCGAGCCGCCGCGCCGATCGCCCCTTCGTCGCGGTCAACTGCGCCGCTCTGCCGGAGGGCCTGATCGAGGCGGAACTGTTCGGCTACGAGGAGGGCGCCTTCACCGGCGCCCGCCGCAAGGGCTCCAAGGGCCTGATGCGCGAGGCCGAAGGCGGCGTGCTGTTCCTCGACGAGATCGGCGACATGCCGGTGGCGCTGCAGGCCCGGCTGTTGCGCGCCCTCGAACAACGAGAGGTGACGCCGCTCGGCGGCGGCCGCGCCGTCCCGGTCGACTTCGCGCTGATCTGCGCCACTCACATGGGCCTGGTCGAGGCGGTCGAGCGCCGCGCCTTCCGGCAGGACCTCTATTTCCGCATCGCCCAATACACCGTCGAATTGGAGCCGCTGCGCGCCCATCCCGATCTCGGCCGCGTCGTCGAACGGCTGTGGTCGGACCACGCCGCCGGCACCGGCGCCCGCCTCGCCCCGGCGACGCTGGAGCGCTTGTGCCGCTTCGACTGGCCCGGCAACTATCGTCAGCTGACCGCCACCCTGCGCACCCTGGCGATCCTCGCCGAACCCGGCGAGACCCTCGGCGTCGAGACCCTGCCGGCCGATCTGCGCCGTGCGCCCCGGTCGGCACTCGCGACGGAGCCGCCGGCCCGGCTCGCTCCGCCCGTCGACGCGCCGTCGGAGACCACCGACCTCGCCGGCCTCACCCGCTCGGCGATGCGCGAGGCGCTGGCCGCCAGCGGCGGCAACGTCACCCGCGCCGCCGCCCGGCTCGGCGTCCACCGCTCCACCCTCTATCGCCGCGTCCTCGCCGACGACGCCCGAGCGTGAACGACGAGGCGTCGAATCGCCCGATCCGACGCGATCAGGCCTCGAAGCCGACCTTGACGCGGCGATTGCGCCGCCCCTTGTTGTCGACCTTGAGGATCCGGACGCGCCGGGCTTCCCCGGTCGAGGCGAGGTGGGTGCCGCCGCAGCCCTGACGATCGAGGTCGCCGATCTCGACGATGCGGACGTTGCCGTCGTCCTGGCGCGGCGGCGCGACGTTCTCGCTGCGGAACAGGCCGGGGATCCGCGCCGCCTCGTCCCACGGCATGTGGAAGGCCCGGATCGGATGATCCGCCGCGATCACCGCGTTGATCGGATCGGCGAGCTTTCGCAGGAGATCGGGATCGACGCCGGGCAGATCGAAGTCGACGCGGAAGGTGCCGTCGGCCGAGAGCTGCGCCCCGGTCAGCCGTGCCCCGTCGAAGGTTCGGAAGACGATCGCGTTGGCGACGTGCGCCAGCGTGTGCAGTTCGCTCATCAGGTGGCGAAAACCGCGGTCGATCGAAATCCGGACCCGACCGCTCGGCAACGCCTCGCCGGCGAGATGGTGCCACCAGCCGCGCGGATCCGGCGCGAGCCCGACGATCGCCGCCTCGCCGCCGTCCCAGTGCAGCGTCGCGACGTCCGGCAACTGCCCGCCGCCGCCGGGAAAGACCGGCGAATTCGCCAGCAACACCGCGCCGGGGCGGGCGTCGAGGATCTCGTCCTCCCAGTCGAGGAGATCGGGCGCGTCGCGACAGAGAAGAGACATCGGTTCGCTCCGGTTGGTCGAACACGCGATCGAAGCCCCGACGCGGCGGTTTCCTCGATCGATCGGAGACGTCGCGGACGCGCCGGCGAGAACACCGCATCGGCGGGCGCTGGCCTCCCGGAAGGGATTCGAACCCCTGACCTACGGTTTAGGAAACCGTTGCTCTATCCTGCTGAGCTACCGGGAGGCAACCACCGCGCGACGCCCCTCCGCCGTCCGTCGGACCTCGGAGGACGTCGTGCCCGGAAACCGATCGGAACCGGACCGCCGGGAGCGCGCGCGCCCGACGCCGGTCGCATAGCATGTTTCGCCGACGCGTGCAGCAGGAAGCGCGAGGTCCTCGACATGGCCGCAGACCACCCCCCCCCCAGTCGTTCGCGACGACGCGGACCGCTGCGCCGCGTCGCCTTCGCCGCCCTCTTCGTCGCCGTCGCCTCCCGCGCCGAGGCCGACGAAGCGCTCTGTCTCGACGGGCCGCGCGAG
>JAAYVT010000524.1 GCA_012517025.1 Phyllobacteriaceae bacterium
CCCGCGCGGCGAATTGGTCGTCGCCGACGGCCTCGCCGAGATCCACCTCGTCGACGCCGACGGACCGCGCACCGCCTTCGCTTACCGCACCTTCTGGATCGTGTTGCACGGCATCGCCTGCTGGCTGGTCGGCCGGCGTATCCCGCTGCGTCTGGTCGATTTCCGCTGCGCCGAACCGGTCGGGGTCGCCGATTACCGCAGCTTCTTCGGCGCGCCGGTGCGCTTCGCCCAACCGATGAGCCGCATCGCCTTCGATGCCCACCATCTCGCTCTGCCGGTCGATCGCAGCGAGAAGGCGTTGAAGCAGTTCCTGCGCGCCGCGCCCGCCAACCTGCTGGTGCGTTACCGCTACGATGCCGGTCTCGTCGCGGCGATCCGCGCCCGCCTGCGCGCCGCCCCGCCGACGCGGTGGCCGGATGCCGAGGCGATGGCCCGATCGCTGCGGCTGTCGCCCTCGACGCTGCGCCATCGGCTGAAGCAGGAGGGCCGCAGTTGGAACGGCATCCGCGACGAGATCCGCCGCGATCTCGCCGTGGCGGCGCTGACGACGGGGACACGCGGCGTCGCCGAGATCGCCGGTGACCTCGGTTTCGCCGAGCCGAGCGCCTTCCACCGCGCCTTCCGCAAATGGACCGGCAAGAGCCCCGGCGCCTTCCGCCGCGAGACGGCGGCGGACTGAACCGCCACCCCGCACCGGGATCGAGGCGTCGGTTCGAGGCAGGGCCGGCCGTTTCCTTTCGGCGTTCGGCCGGGTCACGGGAGAAGGCTCCGCCGATCTCTCGGGAGGGAACTTCGACGCCGGAACGAAAAAGGGCGGATCCGCCGCGGGGTCCGGGCCCGCGACGGATCCACCAGAACGCCGCCGGCGGTCAGGGAAGGTCGGGAGACACCTTCCAGTCCCGCAGCTTGTAGACGGTCCCCGGCCGTGGCCGGGGAGCATCCGCGCCTTCGCGCATGCGGCGTTTGAACGAATGGATCGGCGTGGCGAGGTCGTCGATGCGGACCTCCACCACCGACGGCCCGTCGTGGGCGAAGGCCGCGTCGAGCGCCGGGCCGATCTCGTCGGGCTTCTCGGCGTAGAAGCCGGCGAGCCCCAGCGCCCGGCCCGCCGCCGCGAAGCTCGGGTGGCAGCTCTGGCTCTCCAGCAGCGCCGACTGGACGTTCTTGAAGAAGATCTCCTGCCACAGCTGGATCCAGCCGAGCCGGCCGTTGTTCAGCACCACGTTGACCACCTTCTGTCCGCGCTGCGATTGGGTGGCGAGCTCGCCGATCGTGTAGGAGAAGGCGCCGTCGCCGGCGACCGTGACGATCCGGGTACCCGGCCGGGTCTCCGCCGCCCCGATCGCCGCCGGCGTCGAATAGCCGAGCCCACCCTGGCCGCGCGCGTAGAGGACGCCGCGCCCGGCCTTGCGGACGGGCACGTAGTTGGCGAGCCATCCGGCGGAGAAGCTGGCGTCGGAGATCACCACGTCGTCCTCGCCGAGACGCGCGGCGAGCTCGGCCATCACCCGCGCGGGGTGGACGGGCAGGCCCTCGCTCTCGATCTCCGCCCGCTTCATCCGCTCGCCCTCCGCCTTGACCTCGGCGATGCGCGCCGCCCAGTCGCCGTGGGTCTGGGGCGCGAGCCGGGCGTTGAGCAGGCGCAACGCCTCGCGCACGTCGCCGTAGAGCGACACCGTCGGGCGGAAGGTGCGGCCGTGTTCGGCCGGATCGGCGTCGATGGTGATCGTCGCCTGTTCCGGCAGCGGCAGCGTCCAGTTCATGGCGGTGTTCTGGCTCGCCTTGGAGCCGCACCAGATCACCAGATCGGCCTCCTTGACGAGTTCGATCGCCGCCCACGAGCCGAGCGGATTGAGCGTGCCGGCGGCCCAGGCCGTGGTTTCCGGCACCGAGCCGCGACCGGTCAGGCTGGTGACGACGAGGCCGCCGAGCCGTTCGGCGAAGGCGGTCGCCTCGGTCGTCGCGTCGGCGCCGTGGACGCCGCCGCCGAACACCACCGCCGGCCGCTTCGCGTCGCCGATCAGGCGCAGCGCCGCCTCGACGTCGCTGCCGAGCGGGGCGGAACGGACGAAGGGCGCGCGGATCGCGCGGTCGTCGACGCCGATCTTGACCTTGTCCTCGTCCCACTCCGCGTCGAAGACGTCGTGCGGGATGATCAGGGCGACCGGGCCGGGGCGCGGCGAGGTGGCGACGCGGAAGGCGGTGCGGATCATCTCGGGCAGGGCGGTGACCGAGGGCACCAGCCAGCTGTCCTTGGTGATGGTCTTGAAGAACGCGAGTTGATCGAAGCCCTGCGAGGCGATGCCCTTCTCCTTCAGGGTGAGCCAGTCGAGCGGCAGCTCGCCGACGATGCCGATCATCGGCACCGAGGCGTTGAGGGCTTCGATGAAGCCGGCCGGCAGCAGGTTGGCGCCGGGGCCGACGGTGACGTCGCAGACCCCGGGTTTGCCGGTGAGGCGGGCATAGGCGTCGGCCGCATAGGCGGCGTTGCGCTCGTCGCGCATCAGGACGTGGCGGATCCGGTCGGTGCGTCGCGAGATGCCGTCGTGCAGCGCCATGGTCTGGCCGCCCGGCATGCCGAACACCAGTTCGACGCCGTAGCGGGCCAGCATTTCCGCGACCAAGTCTCCCATGTGGGCCATCGGTAGTCTCCTTCGTGATCCGTGAATTTCGGAAAAAAGGGGTCCCGTCGGCGGCACCGGGGCGGTGCCGCGCGTGGATCGGGGTCGGGGTTGGTGGAACGGGCCGGTCAGTGCCGGGCGACGCGACGCTCCGCCATGCGATGCATCAGCGGCGCGAGCGCCGCGTGGGTCGCCCGATAGGTGTCGAAGCCCTCCTCGTAGGCCTCACGGGTGGTGGGATCGGGATCGATCGTCTCGGCGATCGACACCATCGCGTCGGCCGCCTCGGCGAGCCCGGCGTAGACGCCGGCGCCGACCGCCGCGACGATCGCGGATCCGAACGCGGTCGCCTCCGTGACGGTGGGAACGACGATCGGGATGCCGGTCGTATCGGCATGCATCTGCAACAGAAACCGGCTGCGCGCCGCCCCGCCGCACACCGTCATGTCGGTCACCGGAACGCCGGCGCCGGTCAGGGCGGCGAGGATGTTGCGGGTGCCGAAGGCGATCGATTCGACCAGTGCCCGCAGCATGTGGGCCGGTGTGTGGCGCAGCGTCAGGCCCCAGATCGCGCCCTGCAGATCGTAGTCGGTGTAGGGGTTGCGATTGCCCTGCCAGAAGTCGAGCGCGACCAGACCGTCGGCGCCGATCCGAACCTCCGCCGCCGCCCGCATCATCTCGCCGTAGACGTCGCCGGAGCGGCTCGCCGCGGCGAAATGGTCGTGCCACCATTTGACGATCGACAGCGAGGAGACCTGCCCGCCCTCGTAGACGAAGAGGCCCGGCACCACGCAGTCGCGATGTGGGCCGAACAGGCCGGCGATCTCGCGCGGCGTGTCGGTCTGGCACAAGATCAGATGGGACGACCCGGTGATCAGCGCCGTCTTGCCGGGCCGGCAGACGTCGAGGCCCGGCATCGCCACATAGGCGTCGGTGCCGCCGCACACCACCCGCGTCGTCGCCGAAAGCCCGGTCGCTTCCTGCGCCTCGCGACCGAGCGGCCCGACCGGGCTGCCGAGCGGCAGAACCTCGGCGGGAAAGCGCTCGTCGATGCCGGCAAGCCCGATCTTCGCGAAGAACGCCTTCGGCCAGCCGCCGGCCCGCCCGTCGAAGAACCAGCGATTGGTCGCCTGATTGTGGCCGAGGGTCAGCCGTCCGGAGAGGCGGAGCGTCAGATAGTCGGCCATCTCGACGAACCAACGCGTCCGCTCGAACTCGGCCGGCCGGCGTTCGGCGAGCCACAGGATGCGCGGCAGCATCCATTCGGAGCTGACGCCGGCCCGGCATCGCCTGAGCGCGGGATCCTCGGTCGCCGTCATCCGCCGCGCCTGGGCGGAGGCGCGATTGTCCATCCACAGGATCGCCGGCCCGATCGGCCGCAAGCCGTCGTCGAGCGCGACGAGCGTGCTCGACGTGCCGTCGGCCGAGATCGCGACGACGTCGGTGGGCGAGACGCCGGCCGCGGCGACGGCGCCCCGGATCGCCGCGACGGCGGCGGTCCACCAGTCCTCCGGCGACTGCTCGGCCCAACCGGGACGGGGAAAGTGCGTGGCGTATTCGGCGGTCGCCTGTCCGAGGACGCGACCGGAGAGATCGGAGACGAGCGCGCGGGCGCCGCCGGTGCCGCAATCGAGGCCGATCACGCAAGCGGAGGATCTCGTCATCGGGCGACCCTCCGACCGGTGCCGCGCGACCGGCGCGCCATCCACACCGCCAACGCGACGCCGCCGATCAGCAGGCCGCCCTTGA
>JAAYVT010000525.1 GCA_012517025.1 Phyllobacteriaceae bacterium
CCTCGGTGACCGGCGAACAGCTGCCGCATACCGCGATCAGGCGATCGACCGCCCCACGCGCCGTCGGTGCCGGCGCCAGCGGCAACGCCCCCGTCGCGGTGAGATGGTCGACCAACGCATATTCGACGCCGGAGGAGCCGACCACGAAGGCCGGCGCCCGCGCGCCGTGTTCGGCGAGAAGCCGACCGGCGATCCGCGTCGTCGCCGCGTCGAAGGTGTCGAGCAGGATCACGTCGGCCCGTTGCGTCAGTTCCTCCAGCGCCTCCGAGGCGTTCGGCCCGGTCATCTCGCGGAAGTCGAAGCCGGCGATCCGCGCCGAGGTCTGCAGCGCCAGATGATTGCGGAGATCCGCGTCGTGCATCGGCGTCACCGGATGCCGGCTCATCGTCGGATGGCGGTCGATCCGGAAGAGATCGCGCGTTCCCGATATGCTGCCCGCCGCGAAGAGATTGGAGAAGACGACGTAGCGCTGATGCCGCGTCACCCCGACGACGACCAGGACCGCCGGCCCGAACACCCGCCGGCCGATGTCGGCGGCGCGCCCGATGCTGCCGACGTCCGGCGCGGAATCGAAGGTCGAACAGGTCTTGTAATGGGTGAGCGGCGCCCCGAGCGCCTTCAGTTTCTCGAAGATCGCCGGCAGTTCGGCGTCCATCCACGCCGGCGAGCGACTGCGCGACGTCCCCGCCACGCCGACCGCGACGAGACCCGGATGGCGTGCCAAATCCGCAGGCGACGGCGGCGACAGGAACAGCGCGCCGGGCGCGCCGGCCATCGCGAGCGCCTCCAGCGCATCGGTCGAACCGGTGAAGTCGTCGCCGTAGAATGTGATCAGCGGCGCGCGCGTCGCGCCGGTCGCGTTGTCCATCGCCATCGCCTTCACCGAGCGCCCCGAGCCGATGCCGGGGCGAGTTCGAAACATAGATATCATGGTTTTTGGTTTGTTTGAACAGTTTCGATGTGATATTTACGGCATAATTCACTCGAAGGGTGCGATCTCACAACGAAGGGGCAGCTCCATGAATCGGATCGGCGTCACCATGGGCGACCCGGCGGGCATCGGCCCGGAAGTGATCTGCAAATCTCTGCTCGCCATGTCGGCGCCCGAACGGGCCGGCTGTCTGGTGATCGGCGATCCGGTGTTCATGCGCCGCGCCGCCGATCTCGTCGGCGCCGACTTCGCCTTTCACCAGGGCGCGGGCCCCTGCCCGGTCGGCGACGTACCGCTGCTGCCGGTCGAGGCGCCCAATCGCGACGCGATCCTGCCCGGCCGGCTGTCCGCCGACGCCGGCGAGGCCGGCAAACGGTGCGTCGAGGTCGCGGTGAAACTGGCGCTGGCCGGCGAGATCGACGTGATCTCGACCGCCTCGATCAACAAGACGGCGCTGCGCATGGCCGGCTACGACCTCAACGGCCATGCCGGCCTGCTCTCCCACTTCACCGGCGTGAAGAAGAATTGGGCGGTGCTCGCCAGCCCGCAGTTTTCGGTGATCCACGTCTCGACGCACGTGTCGCTGATCCGTGCCGCCGAGCTGTGCCGGACCCCGCTGGTGCTGGAGGCGATCCGCGCCGCCCAAGCGCACATGGCGACCACCGGGATCGCCCGCCCCCGCATCGCCGTCGCCGGCCTCAACCCGCACAGCGGCGAGGGCGGTCTCTACGGCGAAGAGGACGACGCCGAGATCGTCCCGGCGGTCCGCGCCGCGGTCGCCGAAGGCCTCGACGTCGCCGGCCCGATCGCCGGCGACGTGGTCTTCCAACAGGCGATCGACGGCAAGTTCGACATCGTCGTCGCCCAGTACCACGACCAGGGCCACATCGCCGCCAAGCTGATCGGCGGCCACGACTGCGTCAACGTGACGGCCGGCCTGCCGGTGTTGCGCACCTCCGTCGACCACGGCACCGCCTTCGACATCGCCTGGACCGGCGTCGCCGATCCCTCGAACATGAAGGCGGCCCTCGCCATGGCCCGCAAGATGAAGCCGGTCGGATCCCCGACCGCCTGAGCGCCGACGGCGGACGTCTCGCTCTACCCGGGCACGGGGCGGCCGGACCGCAACGCCGACCTCACGACGACGCCCGATCCCATCGTGCGTCGTCGAGGATGAAGTCGACGATCGCGGCCGGCGAATTCAGGTCGAGCGTCGGCGCGGCCGCGTCGATCGGCGGTTCGTCGCAGGCCACGGCGACGACGTCGCCGCCGGGACGCCACATCAGCGCATGCCCGAGCGAAGGTCGATGGACCTCGATCTTCGGATGCGAATGGGCGTGGAACCCCTCGATCAGCAACACGTCCGTCGGCGCCATCTCGCCGATCAGCGCGTCGATGTCGGGTTCGGCGGTCTCCGGCGTTTCCGTCGTCAACGCCCAGCGCCGCCCGCACACCACCATCACCTGATCCGCCCCCGCCGCGCGGTGGCGATGGCTGTCCTTGCCCGGACGGTCGATGTCGAAGTCGTGATGGGTGTGCTTCATCGTCGAGACGCGACGACCACGCTCGCGAAGGATCGGAACGATCTTCTCGAGCAGCGTGGTCTTGCCCGCGCCGGAACGCCCCACCAATCCGAAGATGCGCATCTTCCCGGTTCCTTTCCATCGCCGCGCCGACATCCGCCGGGTCGAGCCGCGGCCGAGACCAGTCGAGCCCCATCGAGCACCCACGCAGGGCACCGAAACATTCGGCCCGACCAATCTATTCACCCGCTCGACCGAGATGTATGAGATTTACTGCTTATCTTCGTCGCATGAATAGTTTAAACAGACTCGATAATAGATGATAGCTATTTCCCAATAGATATATTTTATCGACTTTTTATTTGTCAAAAAGCATCTCGCATGAGATCTTCGGTCGAAGATTGCGGACGAGAGAGCACCATGAATTACGTCGTTGCGACGCCCCCCGAGGGGTCTCACATGTTTCTCGCGCGGCGGTTCGACGAACGCGACGTCACCGCGCGCGACGAGCCGGTGGCGATCGAAATGCCGGTGGCACTGCTCTTCGCCGGCCGGTCCTTCGCGGTGATGTTGGCGACCCCGACCGACCTCGCCGACTTCGCCCGCGGTTTCGCGTTGACGGAAGGCGTCGTCGAAGACTTCGACGAGATCGGCGCCGTCGACGTTCGCCGCCTCGAACGCGGCGTCGAGGTGCGCGTCGAGATCCCGACCGATCGCGCCCTGGCGCTCGACGGGCGCCGCCGATCGCTGGTCGGCCGCACCGGCTGCGGCCTGTGCGGCGTCGATCGGTTCTCGGAGGCGCTCCGCCCGGTGGCGGCGGTGGAGGGAAACGGCGTGGTGACGCCTGCCGCCCTTCGCCGCGCCGTCGGCGAACTGCCGCGCCACCAGATCCTGAACGCGCGCGTCGGCTCGGTCCACGCCGCCGCCTTCGCCGACGAGACCGGCGAGATCCTGCTCGCCCGCGAAGACGTCGGACGCCACAACGCGCTCGACAAACTGATCGGCGCGCTGCGCGTCCGGTCGATCGACACCGCGCGCGGCTTCGTCCTGGTGTCGAGCCGCTGCTCCTACGAAATGGTGCACAAGACCGCCTCGGCCGGCATCGGGCTGATCTCCGCCGTCTCGGCGCCGACCTCGCTCGCCGTCGAACTCGCCGAAAAGGTGCGGGTCGGCCTCGTCGGCTACGCCCGCGAGGGCCGGTTCACCGTCTACGCCCGGCCCGAGCGCATCGCCGAGGTGTGACCCATCCGCCGCCTCGGCCACGATCGCCCCCGACGAATCCCCGTCCGCCCCTGCGGACGACGGGGCGATCGACCGACCGCCCCACCGATCATCCCCCGGTGCTCCACATCGCCCGGTCGATCCCGCCGAGATCGGGCCGGCTCGCGTCGAAGACGTGGCCCTGCGGCTTACGCGCGATCGCCGCGGCGATCGCCTCCCGCAACGCTTCGTCGCTCTCCGTCGAGCGCAGCAACGGCTTCAGATCGACGCCGTCGGACCGCCCCAGACAGGTCGCGAGGCGTCCGTCCGCCGCGATCCGCACCCGATTGCAGTCGCGACAGAAGCCGTGGCTCATCGGCGTGATGAAGCCGAGCCGGCCACCGGTCTCCTCGACCCGCACGTAACGGGCCGGACCATGACTGCGGTCGGGCAGGTCGACCAGCGTCCATCGCCGCGCGAGAGCCTCACGGACGTGCGCCAGCGGCACGTAGCGACGCGAGGTGTCGCGGTTCGAGCGCCCGATCGGCATGGTCTCGATCAACGCGACACTCATGTCCCGCCGGTGGGCGAACAGCACCAGGTCCTCGATCGTCTCGGCGTTGACGCCCGCCATCACCACCGCGTTGAGGCGAATGCCGAACCCGACCGCCCGCGCGGCGTCGAGGCCGCGCAGCACGTCGGCGAGACGACCGCCCCCGGTCACCCGCGCGAAGACCTCCGGATCGAGTGTGTCGAGTGACACGTTGATCCGCCGCACCCCGGCGTCGAACAGCGCGGCGGCATGCGGGACGAGCAACGATCCGTTGGTGGTCAGCGTGATCTCGTCGAGCGCCCCGGCGGCGATGTGACGGGACAGAGACTTCGCCAAATCGACGAGGCCCCGTCGCGCCAGCGGCTCGCCGCCGGTCAGGCGGAGCCGCCGGACGCCGCCGGTGACGAAGATCGACGCCAGCCGATCGATCTCCTCGAGCGTCAGGAGTTCGCGTTTCGGCAGGAACACCGGCGCCTCGCCCATGCAATAGGCGCAGCGGTAGTTGCAGCGATCCGTCACCGAGACGCGGAGATAATCGATGCGCCGCTCGAAGGCGTCGACGTAAGGGGTGGCCGGCGCGGACACGGACGAGGAGAGGGTCATTGTCTCGATCTCGCTGAGCGAACGTCGCGACGGGGGCACGGGGGCCGAGCCCCCGTGCGTCCGTCTCATTCGGCCGGCCGGGTGGCCGCCTTCGGCGCGAGCGGGGTGATGCCGCCGAGGCCCTTGCGGTAGATGAGCCAGTAGATGACGCCGACGAAGCCGGCACCGCCGACGATGTTGCCGAGCGTCGCCGGGATCAGGTTGTGGACGATGTTCGGCAGGGTGACCACCGAGACGTCGAGGCCGGCCGGCACGTGTCCGGTCTGCACCAGGACGTAAGCCATCGGCAGGAACATCATGTTGGCGATGCAGTGCTCGAACCCGGCGGCGACGAAGGCGGCGACCGGCAGGATCATGCCCGCCATCTTGTCGGCGACCGAACGGCCGGCATAGGCGAGCCAGACCGCCAGACACACCAGAATGTTGCACATGATGCCCTTGAAGAAGATCGTCACGGCGTCGGGCGACAGCTTGCCGATCGCCAGCTTCAAAAGGCCGGCGCCGACCTGACCGCCGTTGAGGTCCGGGAAGTGCGACATGTAGAGCAGGAAGACGAGGCCGAGGGCGCCGATCAGGTTGCCGACCCACACGATCGTCCAGTTCTTCAGCACCTCGCCGGTGGAGATCTGCTTGTTCGCCCAAGCCATCACGATGAGGCAGTTGCCGGTGAAGAGTTCGGCGCCGGCGATCATCACCAGCGCCAGACCGAGCGAGAAGGCGACGCCGCCGAGAAAGCGCTGCGCCGCGAAGCCCATGCTCGGATCGCCGAGAATGATGGCGAAGAACATGCCGCCGAGGCCGATCGAGCCGCCGGCGACCACCGCCAGCGTCAGTTCCGGCAGGAACGGCATCCGGGCCTTCTTGACCCCGAGCTTCTCGACCTTGTCCTGGATCTCGGCGGGAGAATAGGCGTCCGAACCGAAGAGTTCGGACTTGTGTGACGCGGTGTCGGCCATTTTGGGCTCCTTGAATTCGTCCGAATGCGCAATCTGGGGGCCGCATCGTCGCGCCGGCGACGCGCGACCCGTTCTTCTCAGGCGACGGCGGGCAGGTCCGCCGGATCCTCGCCGGCGACGAGGCGCCGATGCAACTCGACGACGGCGGCACGCACCGCCGGCGTCATGTCTTCGTAGAAGGCCACCCGCGCCGGCTGGACGCCGACGAAGACGACCTCGCGGACGCTCTCACGAAGCGAGGCGACCAGGAAATCGAGCGGGATGGCGTGGGTGTCGATCAGGAACCGATCGGCGACGAGGGC
>JAAYVT010000526.1 GCA_012517025.1 Phyllobacteriaceae bacterium
AACGCGGATACCGCGAAGTGGTGCTGACCGGCGTCGACATCACCTCCTGGGGCGCCGATCTGCCCGGCGCCCCGAAGCTCGGCCGCCTCGTCGGCGCCCTCCTCGACGGCGTCCCCGGTCTCGACCGCCTGCGCATCTCCTCGATCGATTCGGTCGAGGCCGACGAGGAATTGCTGGAACGCGTCGCCGGCGAGCCGCGCCTGATGCCGCATCTCCATCTGTCGCTGCAGTCGGGCGACGACCTGATCCTGAAGCGGATGAAACGCCGCCATTCGCGCGAGGATTCGGTGCGCTTCTGCGCCGATCTGCGCGCCCGCCGCCCCGACCTCGTCTTCGGCGCCGATCTCATCGCCGGTTTCCCGACCGAGACCGAGGCGATGTTCGAGAACACCCTGCGTCTGGTCGACGACTGCGGCCTGACCTTCACCCACGTCTTCCCGTTCTCGCCCCGTCCCGGCACCCCGGCCGCCCGCATGCCGCAGCTCGCCAAGGCCGAGATCAAGGAGCGCGCGGCCCGGCTGCGCGCCGTCGGCGAGGCGGCGCTCGCCCGCGCCCTCGACGGCGAGGTCGGTCGTATCGAGAAAGTGCTGATCGAAAAGGCCGACGTCGGCCACACCGAGCGCTTCTTCCCGGTCCGGGTCGACGGCGCCGGCCTCTCCAATCTGCCGATCGGCGAGATCGTCGCCGTCCGTATCGACGGTCACGAAGCCGGTGTATTGAAGGCGCGTGCGATCTCCTCGAGCGAAGCGAAGGCGTGACATGAGCGAAGGCGAGAAGCGCGGCTTGTTCAGCCGCCTGTTCGGCGGAAAGAGCGCCCCGGCGCAACCGGCGCCGGTCGCACCCGCGCCCGAACCCGCCACGGAAGATACCGTCGAAGCCGCAGCCGTCGCCGCCCCCGAGCCGGTCGTCGAGCCGACCGCCCCGGTTGTCGCCGAGGAACCGGTCCCGGCGGAAGCGCCGGTGCCCACTACCGAACCGGAGCCCGCCGAGGCTGCGACCGTCGAAGCGACGGCCGAACCCGTGCCGGCTCCGATCGAGACGCCGATCCCCGAGGTCGCGGAGCCGCCGATCGCCGAGGCCGCCGCCGAGCCGGCTCCCCTCCCGGCCGACGCGCCCCCGGAGGCGCCGGTCGCCGCCGAACCCGAACCGGTCGTGGCGGCCGAGTCCGCGCCCCTCGACATCACGCCGGCCGAACCGATCCCGCCCGCCCCGGAAGCACCGACCAAGCGGTCGTGGTGGCAGAAGCTGAAGTCCGGCCTCGGTCGCACCTCGTCGGCGATCACCTCCGGCATCGGCGCCATCTTCACCAAGCGTCGCCTCGACGAGGAAACGTTGGAGGAACTCGAGGACGTCCTGATCCAGGCCGACCTCGGGCTGACCATGGCGACCCGCATCACCGACGTGCTGCGCAAGGACCGCTTCGACAAGGAGATCTCGGACGCCGAGGTCCGCGAGGTGCTGGCGCACGAGATCGAGAAGGTGCTCGCCCCGGTCGCCCGGCCGCTGGAAATCGCCGGCACCGCCAAGCCGCACGTCGTCTTGGTCGTCGGCGTCAACGGCACCGGCAAGACCACCACCATCGGCAAGCTGTCGATGAAGTTCGCTCGCGAGGGCCGCAAGGTCACGCTCGCCGCCGGCGACACCTTCCGCGCCGCCGCCGTCGAGCAACTGAAGATCTGGGGCAAGCGCACCGGCGCCGCCGTGATCGCCCGGGAGACCGGGGCGGACGCCGCCGGCCTCGCCTTCGACGCCCTCGTCGCCGCCAAGGCCGACGGCTCCGACGTGGTGATGATCGACACCGCCGGCCGGCTGCAGAACCGCGCCGAGCTGATGGCCGAGCTCGAGAAGATCGTCCGGGTGATCAAGAAGCACGACGCCACCGCGCCGCACGACGTCGTCCTGACCCTCGACGCCACCACCGGCCAGAACGCCATCAATCAGGTCGAGATCTTCGGCAAGGTCGCCGGCGTCACCGGTCTCGTCATGACCAAGCTCGACGGCACCGCGCGCGGCGGCATCCTGGTGGCAGTCGCCGAAAAGTTCGGCCTGCCGGTCCACTTCGTCGGCGTCGGCGAGGGCGTCGAGGATCTCGAGCCCTTCGACGCGAAGGACTTCGCCCGCGCCGTCGCCGGCCTCGACCACTGAGGCGGCGTCCGCCGACCGATCCCCGCCCGCCGGCTCACTCGATCTCGCGTGCCGCCTCCTGCAGCAGGATCGGGATGCCGTCGCGGATCGGATAGGCGAGCTTCACCGCCCGCGAGATCAGCTCCTGCGCCTCGGCGTCGTATTCGAGCCGCCCCTTGGTGAGCGGACACACCAACAGCTCGAGCAGCTTCGGATCGAGCCGCCCACGACGGCGTTCCTCGGTCACCGGAACCTCGACCATCCCACTCTCCCCGTCCTCACTGCAGCGGCCCGTGCGGCGTGCCCTCGCCGGCCAGCGATCGCTCGGTGACGGCGATCAGCAGCGTCGCCCGCTCCGCCACCGTCGCCACTTCGAGCAACGCCTGCTTCTCGCGCGCGCCACACGGCGACATCATGGCGAGCCCGTCGACCAGCGCCTCGTTGCCCGCCGCCTCGAAAGACGAGCGGTCGATCTGCGGCGCATGCACGGTGAGCCAGGCGTCTAGCGTCGCCAGAACCGCCGCGCGATCGACCGCGTCCTCGCCGCGCGCGCTCTCGAACGGAAAGTCGGAATCATTTCCGGAAGCCGTTTCTATGCCGGGAATGGCCCCCGGGGAAAGGGCGCTCCGAAAAATAACATTCGACTTTGCTTCAGCCACGCCGAACCCGATGAAATCAAGGAAGGCATC
>JAAYVT010000527.1 GCA_012517025.1 Phyllobacteriaceae bacterium
CGTTCGGGCGGCGGCAAGGGCACGGAGAAGGCCGACGCGCCGGTGCCGGCCGAGGCCTGAGGGGAGGGCGCGGTGAGTGAGGATTTGCCCCTGGGGCGGCTGCCGACGCCGGTGCCGATCGAGAGCTACGGTCGCGGCGGCTTCCGCTTCGCCGACATGAGCCATCGCGGCTCGTTGCTCTGCCTGCCCTCGGGCATGTGGGGGTGGGATCCCGGCACCCCGCCGGTCTTCGACGAGACCACGCTGGCGCCGCTCTTCGCCGAGGCCGAGAAGATCGACGTCTGCCTGATCGGCACCGGGCGCGAGCTGGTGCCGCTCTCCGAGACGCTGCGCTGGCGCTTTCGCGACGCCCGCATCTCGGTCGAGCCGATGGCGACCGGGCATGCGCTGCGCACCTGGAACATCCTGCTCGGCGAACGCCGTCGCGTCGCCGCCGCCCTGCTGGCGGTGGACTGACCGCTGCCGCACCCTATGTCCGCCTCCATGTCCGAACTCGCCCCCGCCCTCGAAGATCCGATCGCCTCGCCGCGTCTCGCCGCGGCCTATGCCCACGTCGAGGCCGAGACCCACCGCCACGACCCCGATCGCTGGCTCGCGGCACTGTGGGCGCCGGCCGATCGCCGTCGCCATCTCCACGCCCTCTACGCCTTCTCCGGCGAGATCGCCCGCATCCGCGACCTCGTCTCCGACCCGTTGCCGGGGGAGGTGAGGGCGCGCTGGTGGGCCGACGTGCTCGCCGGCCGTCGCGGCAGCGAGGGCGAGGGCCACCCGGTCGCCGCCGCGCTGCTCGACACGATGCGGCGCTTCGACCTGCCGCTGGAGCCGTTCGATCGGCTGATCGACGCCCGCATCTTCGATCTCTACGACGACCCGATGCCGAGCCTCGCCGAACTCGACGCCTATTGCGACGACACCGTCGCCTCGCTGTTCGGTCTCGGCTGCCGGCTGCTCGGCGGTCATTGCGAGGAACCCGAGGTCGCCGCCGCCATCTCCGCCGCCGGCCGGGCCTGGGGACTGACCGGGCTGATGCGGGCGTTGCCCTTCCACGCCTCGCGCGGTCAGCTGTTCCTGCCGGTCGATCTGATCGTCGCCCACGGTGGCGATCCGGCCGACGTGCTCTCCGGACGTTGCACGCCGGAACTGCGGGCGACGCTGGCGGCGCTGCGCGCCCACGCCCGCGACGCCCTCGCGGATCTGCGCCGCCACATCGCCCGGGTTCCGATCACCGCCGCGCCGGTGTTCCTGCCGGTGACGCTGGTCGAGCCGATGCTCGACCGCATGGATCGGCCGAGCTGGGAACCTTTCCGCCACGGCGTCGAATTGCCGCCGTGGCGCCGCCATTGGCGGATGTGGCGCTCCGCCGGTCGCGCCCGCGGCGTCGCTCGCCGCCGCGGCGAGGTGATCTGACCGCGGCGGGGCGCGAAGCGGCCGGCCCGCTCAGACCGGCTCGCCGACCTCGGCGGCGTTCCATGCCGCGAGATCGGCGCGGGCGCGCGCCGCCATCGCCCGCTTCTTCTCCACCGTCTTCTCGGTGCCGCGCAGCCGCCGCCCGTCCTTGGTCTTCGGCGCCTCGATCGGCGGGAACAGACCGAAGTTGACGTTCATCGGCTGGAAGGCGCGCGGCTTCCCCGCCTCCCGCTCCTCGTCGCTTTCGTCGAGATGACCGCCGGTGACATGGCCGAGCAACGCCCCCATCGCCGTCGTCGTCGGCGGCGCGACCGGTACCCGCCCGAGCAGTTCGGCGGCGGCGAAGCGACCGGCGAGATGGCCGATCGCGGCGCTCTCGACGTAGCCCTCGCAGCCGGTGATCTGCCCGGCGAAGCGCAAGCGCGGCTCGCTCTTCAGCCGCAGCACGCCGTCGAGCAGCTTCGGCGAATGGAGGTAGGTGTTGCGGTGGAGGCCGCCGAGCCTGGCGAACTCGGCCTGCTCGAGCCCGGGGATCATCCGGAACACCCGCACCTGCTCGGCGTGTTTCAGCTTGGTCTGGAAGCCGACCAGGTTCCACAGCGTGCCGAAGGCGTTGTCCTGGCGCAGCTGCACCACGGCATAGGGCTTGACCTCCGGGCGATGCGCGTTGGTCAGGCCGACCGGCTTCATCGGCCCGTGGCGCAGGGTCTCGCGCCCGCGCTCCGCCATCACCTCGACCGGCAGGCAGCCGTCGAAATAGGGCGTCGAGGCCTCCCAGTCCTTGAACGACACCTTGTCGCCGGCGAGCAGCGCGTCGACGAAGGCCTCGTACTGGTCCTTGTCCATCGGACAGTTGAGATAGTCGGCGCCGGTACCGCCCGGGCCGGCCTTGTCGTAGCGCGACTGCATCCAGGCGATCGACATGTCGACGCTGTCGAAATGCACGATCGGCGCGATCGCGTCGAAGAAGGCGAGCTCGGCCTCACCGGTGAGCCCGCCGATCGCCTCCGCCAGCGCCGGCGAGGTGAGGGGGCCGGAGGCGACGATCACGCTGTCCCAGGCCGGATCGGGAAGGCCGGCGATCTCCTCGCGGCGGATCTCCACCAGCGGATGCTGCTCGAGCTCGGCGGTGATCGCCGCCGCGAAGCCCTCGCGATCGACCGCCAACGCCCCGCCGGCCGGTACTTGATGGGCGTCGGCGGCGCGCATGACCAGCGAGCCGCAGGCGCGCAGCTCGGCGTGCAACACCCCGACCGCGTTGGTCTCGGTGTCGTCGGAGCGCAGCGAATTGGAGCAGACCAATTCACCGAGCCGGTCGCCGTGGTGTGCCTCGGTCGTCCGCACCGGGCGCATCTCGTGCAGCACCACCGGCACGCCGCGCGTCGCCAGCGCCCAGGTCGCCTCCGACCCGGCGAGCCCGCCGCCGATCACGTGGACCGGGCGAATCGCGGCCGCAGATGTGGGGTCGTTCGTCTTCGTCGTCACCGCGTTTGTTCTCCTTGCCGCCGTCGCGCCGCGCGCCGGCCGGACCCGGCAAATATTGCCTGTTTAAACCGCGAGAAAAATCTCCGTAATGGGACATCGAAATTCGTCGATTCGAAGATCTGATTCGAATAGAGGGTTCCGATGCTCCCCGCCCGGATGTCGTTGATGCTCGTCCTCGCCCTCGGTCTGGCCGGTTGCAACACGGCGACGGAGGGGCGTTCCGAAAAGCTCGCGTTGATCGACGAGACCGACGCCCTCACCACCGGCTCGCTGCCCCGCACCGCCTTCGAGCTCGAGCCCGGTGTCGTCCGGTGGTACGCCGAGCGGGGCGCCGCGCTGCCGCTGCACGATCGTCTGCCCTACTGCCACGGCTACGGGTGCGAGTTCAAGACGCCGATCGCCGTCGGTCCGGACGAAGAGGCGCAGGTCGCCGCGATCTTCGCAAAGAACGGCGGATCGCCGGAGGCGGAGCGCCACGCCGTCGATCTCGCCGACCAATGGTGGGAGAAGCTCGCCGCGCCGCAGCTCGGCGGCCCGCCGGACGTTCGCGGCTCCGACATGGCGCACGCCCATCAACTCGGCCAGACCGATTGTCTCGACGAGGCGACCAACACGACGACTTTGCTCGCGTGGCTCGAGCACAAGGGATACTTGAAGTATCACCATGTTCAACGTCCGGAATCGCGCGGCATGTTCCTTTATGCCCACGCCACCGCCGTGATGACCGACAAGATCACCGGCATCGACTGGATCGCCGACAGTTGGATGCGCGACAGCGGCGATCCGATCGACGTGATGCCGCTCGAGACGTGGTTCTCGCTCGCCTACGTCGATCCGGTCTCCTGATCCCGCCCAACCCGCGTGTTCGCCCGCCCGCCGCCGATCGACTTCGGCGGCGCGCGGCGTTTCGCGCGCGTGGCGATCGCCTCGGATCTCCGCGTGGTCGCGACCATCGCCGGCGGTCTTCTGCCGTCGCGACGATCGCAACCTTCACGCGCGCCGCTGCAACTGCCGAGGGACCTCGTCCGTGGCCGGCATCGTGCGGAGATCGTCGTCGGAAGCCCTGGAATCGAGACGCCCGCCGGAGGGAGGAGGAGCCGGCGGGCGCTCGAGAAACCGATCCGAGCAGGGAGGAGAGCTCGTCCGGTCGTCGGATCGACGCGAGGGAGGAAGCGCGCGAC